>DASVSE010000235.1:0-1585 GCA_036388235.1 Rubricoccaceae bacterium
CCGGCGTCCGAATCCCGGCACGCTGGCGTCGGACTCGCGGCGCGGCGCGCGGCCCGGTCGCGGACAAGACACCCCCTGCTCGGCCGTACCTTTTCGCCAAACACGCCCCGTCCCACGGACCTCCGATGGCCGACGCTCTCCCCTCCCCACTTCCCGACACGCGCGCGGCCCGGCCCGCCGGCCCCCGCCGGCCCGGCGACGTGCGCCTTCAGGCGGCGGCGCCCCCCCTCGCCGCCGAGCACGGGGGCATGACCACGGGCGACGGCGCCGACTTCGCGCTCGAACTGCCCGTCGTGCAGCGCCCCACCCAGAGCAACCGGCCGGGCGGGCGGCCGGACTGGCTGCGCGTGAAGCTGCCATACGGCGACACGTTCCGCGACGTCCAGCAGACGATCGAGACGCACGGGCTGCACACCGTCTGCTCGTCGGCGCGGTGCCCGAACATGGGCGAGTGCTGGACGGCGGGCACGGCGACGTTCATGATCCTTGGCAACGTCTGCACGCGGTCGTGCTCGTTCTGTGCCGTCCTCACGGGCCGGCCGGCACAGAAGGACCTGGACTGGGACGAGCCCCGCCGCGTCGAGGAGGCCGCCCGGCTGATGGGCCTCAAGCACGTCGTCGTGACGAGCATCAACCGCGACGACCGCGAGGACGGCGGCGCGCCGATCTTTGCGGACGTGATCCACCGCGTGCACGGTCTCGGGGCGACGATCGAGGTCCTCATCCCGGACATGCGCGGCCTGCGGCCCGCCCTGGAGACGGTCTTCGAGGCGCGCCCCGAGGTCCTCAACCACAATGTCGAGACGGTCCCGAGCCTGTACCGCCGCGTCCGCCCGCAGGGCGACTACCGGCGGTCGCTGGACGTGCTCGCGATGGCCAAGACCGAGCACGGCCTCCGCACGAAGTCCGGCATCATGGTCGGCCTCGGCGAGACCGAGGCCGAGGTCCACGCGCTCATGGCGGACTTTGCCGAGACGGGCATCGACGTGATGACGATCGGGCAGTACCTGCAGCCGACGCGCCACCACCTGCCCGTCGAGCGGTTTGTGCACCCGGACGAGTTCCGCGAGTACAAGCGCGTCGGCGAGGCGCTCGGGATCGCGCACGTCGAGTCGGGCCCGCTCGTCCGGTCGTCGTACCACGCCGAGCGGCACGTCTAGCGCTCCCCTCCCCCCACCCTGATGGACAAGCGGCAGTTGCTGATCGCCGGCGTGATCGCGCCGCTCGCCGTGCTCGTCGTCGTGCTCGCGGCGATCCTGCTGCGCGGCGACGGCGCCTCAGAGCCGGTCGCGCCTCCACCGCGCGAGGAGCGCCCGCCAGGCGCCATCGCCGACGAAGGCGACGGCTTCCGGCCGTCCGTCATCGAGGACGAGGCGCCCGAGCCGGAGCCCCTGGGCGATGACCGGGACGCAGCTCCCGCCCTCAGCGACGACGAGGGCGAGGTGAACGAGCCGCGGGAAGCCCCCGCGGACGGCCTCGAAGCCCCCCCGCGCCGCGCGCCGCGGCCGGCGCCACGGCCCGCACCGCGGCCGGCGCCGACCCCACCCTCGCAGTCGGCCCCGATTGCCCG
Source organism: Rubricoccaceae bacterium (assembly GCA_036388235.1). GTDB lineage: Bacteria > Bacteroidota > Rhodothermia > Rhodothermales > Rubricoccaceae > DASVSE01. Next base: position 1,571 of record DASVSE010000235.1, read on the forward strand.
CCCCGCCCACGAGGC
>DASVSE010000236.1:0-2432 GCA_036388235.1 Rubricoccaceae bacterium
CGACGAGGCGTCGCCGCGCGCGGTCGAGCAGACTGAACAGCGGCGGCTCGGGCGTGGGCGCAAGCGCGACCGGGACGGAGGCAACGGCCGGGAGGCGGTCGAGGCCGACGAGCCGCGCGACCTCCTCGACCACGTCGACCTCACGCGCCACGTCGGGCCGCCACGGCGGGATGGAGACGGTGAGACTGTCGCCATTACCTGCCGTTTCGAAGCCGATGGCGGCCAGCAGGCGCCGCGCCTCGTCCTCGGCGACGGCGACGCCGAGCAGACGCTCGACGCGCGACAGCCGAAGCGTCGTCGTGCGCGGCGTGGCCGGCCGCGAGACCACGTCGGCGACGCCCGGGGCGAGCGTGCCGCCCGCCACCTCGGCGAGGAGGGCCGCGGCTCGGGCCGCGGCGCGCAGCTGCGCCGTCTCGTCGACGCCCCGCTCGAAGCGGTAGCTCGCGTCCGTCGAGAGGCCGAGGCGCTTCGAGGCGCGGCGGACGCTCGGCGCGTCGAACACAGCCGACTCGATCAGGACGCGCGTCGTCGAAGCCGTCACCTCGGTCGAGGCGCCGCCCATCACGCCTGCGACCGCGACCGGCCCGGAGGCGTCGCAGATCAGGAGCGTGCCCTCGGGCAGGTCGCGGCGGGCGCCGTCGAGCGTCTCGAGCGTTTCGCCCGCGCCGCTGCGGCGGACGACGATCTCGGGGCCGGCGAGCCGGTCGAGGTCGAACGCGTGGAGCGGTTGGCCCGTCTCGTGGAGCACGTAGTTCGTCACGTCCACGACGTTGCTCACGGACCGCACGCCGACGGCGGCGAGGCGCGCGACGAGCCACGCCGGGCTCGGCCCGACAGTGAGCCCCTCGACGACGAGCGCCGCATAGCGCGGGCACCCTTCGGCATCTTCGACGGTCACGCGGACGCCGAGCGGCACGCTCGCGTCGGGCATCTCGACGTCGGGGAGGCGCAGCGGGCGGCCTGTGAGCGCGGCCACATCGCGTGCGACGCCGATGTGACTCGTCGCGTCGGGGCGGTTCGGCGTCACGTTGACGTCCAGAACCGCGTCGCCGCCGCGCTGGCCGCGCGCGTCGAGATAGTCGGCGAAGGGCGTCCCGGGCGCGCTCGTGGGGCCGTCGGCGTACAGCACCAGAATCCCGTCGTGGCTCGCGCCGATCCCCAACTCGTCCTCGGCGCAGATCATGCCCTCGGACGTCTCGCCGCGGATCTTGGACTTCTTGATCGTGATCTCCACCGTCTCTCCAGGTGTTTCGCGGCTGGGCAGCGTAAGCGCAGTCCCGACGGTCGCGACGGGGACGGTCTGGCCTGTGGCCACGTTCGGCGCGCCGCACACGATCTGGACCGGATCGCCCGCGCCGAGATCGATGAGGCACACGCGAAGGCGATCCGCGCCCGGGTGCGGCTGCGCGTCGAGGACGCGCCCGACGACGACGCCCTCGAACGTGGGCCCGGTCCGCTCGACGTTCTCGACTTCGAGGCCGGACATCGTGAGCAGGTGGGCGATCTCGTCGGCCGTGCGGCTGTGGTCGACGTAGTCGGAGATCCAGTCGAAGGAGAGAAGCATCGGAGCGTTAGAACTGGCGGAGGAAGCGGACGTCGTTCTCGTAGAGCAGGCGGATGTCGTCGATGCCGTGGCGGAGCATGGCGAGGCGCTCGGCGCCCATCCCGAAGGCGTAGCCGGTGTAGCGCTCCGAGTCGATGCCGACGGCGTCGAGGACGGCGGGGTCCACCATGCCGCAGCCGAGGATTTCCATCCAGCGACCCGCGCCGGTCCCGTCCCACCACACGTCGACCTCCGCCGAGGGCTCGGTGAACGGGAAGAAAGACGGGCGGAACTGCATCCGGCGCTCTTCCCCGAAAAAGTCGGCGGCGAAGGCCGTGAGCAGCGATTTGAGATCGGCGAACGTCGCCGTCTCGTCAACGACGAGCCCCTCGACTTGGTGGAAGAGGCAGAAGGACTTGTACGAGATTGCCTCGTTGCGGAAGACGCGGCCAGGCGCGATGACGCGAACCGGCGCTGCGAGTGTGCCCGCGGCGCCGCCGGCCGCCACGCTCGCTGCGACGGCCGCTTCGAGCACGCGGACCTGCACGGGCGACGTGTGTGTGCGGAGCAACACGCCGCGGCCGTCGGGCGGGAGCGGCTCCAGGAAGAACGTGTCCTGCATGTCCCGCGCTGGGTGCTCGGGCGGGAAGTTGAGAGCCGTGAAGTTGTGCCAGTCGTCCTCGATCTCGGGCCCGCGAGCGACAGAGAAGCCTAGGCGCCGGAAGGCCGTCTCAATGTCGGCTAGGGCAGCCGTGAGCGGGTGAAGCGTGCCCGTCTCGGTCGGCCCGGGGATGCGGCCGGGGAGCGTGAGGTCGAGCGCCGTCGCGCCCGCAGCGGGACCGGCGGTCTGGGCTGCGGCGGCGTCGAGACGCGCCTCGGCGGCGGCCTT
>DASVSE010000237.1:0-5241 GCA_036388235.1 Rubricoccaceae bacterium
CTCTGCATCTACGACGACCTCTCGAAGCAGGCCGTCGCCTACCGCGAGGTGTCGCTCCTGCTCCGCCGCCCGCCGGGCCGCGAGGCGTACCCGGGCGACGTGTTCTACCTCCACTCGCGTCTGCTGGAGCGCGCGGCGAAGATCAACTCGACCGACGCCATCGCCAAGAACATGAACGACCTGCCCGAGTCCCTCAAGGGCTTGGTCAAGGGCGGCGGTTCGCTCACCGCCCTCCCGGTCATCGAGACGCAGGCCGGTGACGTCTCGGCGTACATCCCGACCAACGTGATCTCGATCACGGACGGCCAGATCTTCCTCGAGTCCAACCTCTTCAACGCGGGCGTCCGCCCGGCCATCAACGCCGGCATCTCGGTTTCCCGCGTCGGCGGCAACGCGCAGATCAAGGCGATGAAGAAGGTCTCGGGCTCGCTGCGCCTGGACCTCGCGCAGTACCGCGAGCTGGAGGCGTTCTCGAAGTTCGGCTCCGACCTCGACGTCACGACGCAGCGCCAGCTCAACCGCGGCGCGCGCCTCGTCGAGATCCTCAAGCAGCCGCAGTACCAGCCGGTGCCGGTCGAGGAGCAGGTCGCCGTCATCCACGTCGCCTCGAAGGGCCTGCTGGACGCCGTCCCGGTCGACCGGATGCGCGCCTTCGAGGCCGAGTACCGCGAGGCGCTCCGGCTCAAGCACACCGGCCCGCTCGCCGACATCGTCGCCACGGGCGCGGTCTCGGACGCGACGGCTGCGGCCATTGAGCAGGAAGCAACCGACCTCGCCGCCGGCTACGCGAACTAAGGGCTTCGGGGGCAGGGACTGGGGCTTTTGCCTCGCGACACGTCCTCTGCCCCCGATCTCTGATCCCCACCCTCATGGCTTCCCTTCGCGACATCCGCGGCCGTATCGGCTCGGTCAAGAACACGCAGCAGATCACGCGCGCGTTGAAGATGGTCGCGGCGGCGAAGCTGCGGCGTGCGCAGGAGCGCATCTTCACGGCCCGGCCGTACGCGTACAAGGTCCGTGAGCTCATCGGGCATCTCCGCGGCCAGCTGGACCCGACCGAGCACCCGCTCTTCGAGACGCGCGAGACGGTCTCGGGTGTCCTCCTGATCGTCGTCACGAGCGACCGTGGGCTGGCGGGCGCCTTCAACACGAACCTGCTCAAGGCCGCCGAGATCGCCATCGGCGAGCGCTACGCGGACCTCCGCGCAGCGGGCCGGCTCCACGTCGCCGCCGTCGGGCGCAAAGGCCACGAGTACTTCGCCAACCGCGGTGCGACGCTCGAGGGCGACTACCGGGGCTTCTTCACGGACCTCCGGTTCGAGCGCTCGGGTGAGCTCGCCGACCTCGCCGTACAGGGCTTCCTCGACGGCCGCTGGGACCGTGTCGAACTCGTCTACAACGAGTTCAAGAACACGATCACGCAGAACCGCATCGTCGAGACCCTCCTGCCGGTCCCGGCCGAAGCCGTCTTCACGCCGGTGATGGAGGAGACCGAGGGCTACAACACGTCCGGCCAGGCCGTCGCCAAGGTGGACTACGTGTTCGAGCCGTCGCCCGAGGCCCTTCTGGAGAAGCTGCTGCCCGAGTTCCTGCAGTACCAGATCTGGCGCGCACTCCTGGAGTCCAACGCCTCGGAGCAGGGCGCCCGGATGGTGGCGATGGACAACGCGACCACGAACGCGGGCGAGCTGCTCAAGACGCTCCAGCTCACGTACAACCGCGCCCGTCAGGCAGCGATCACGACCGAGATCATCGAGATCTCGTCCGGTGCCGAAGCCCTCGCGGACGCGTAGTAACGTCTGTTCATCGGGTCTTGCGGGGCGGCGGCACCATGGTGCCGCCGCCCCGCTTGCATGCCCCAACCGGGTGACTGGAGTCCCTGACGGACAGCGGAAACACGGCACGCTGCACCGGGTAGCCGCAGCCCGCGTTCTCGGGAACGCCCTTAGACACCCGCCGCCGCTTCCTGATGCCGACGCCCGACTCTCCCCGCACCGACCAGCCCTTCCGCCCGACGTCGGACGAGATCCACGCCCAGAAGCTGACGTTTCCGGCGAGCCAGTCGGACCTGGACCCGCAGCCGGCAACCAGTCTCGCCGGTTATTTCCCGGCTGGAAAGCTGACGGGCAAAGTCGCGCTCGTCACCGGAGGCGACAGCGGCATCGGCCGCGCCGTCGCCGTCGCGTTTGCGATGGAGGGCGCCGACGTGGCGATCGTCTACCTCGCCGAGGACGGTGATGCAGCCGAGACGGTTCGGATGATCGAGTCCCACGGCCAGCGCGGCCTCGCCATCGCGGCCGACGTGCGCGACCGCACCCTCGTTCGGGACGCGGTGGCGCAGACTGTCGAGGCGTTTGGCGGGCTCGACATTCTGGTCAACAATGCCGCCTACCAGATGGCGCAGGAGCGCTTCGAGGACATCACCGAGGACGAGTTCCGCCGGACGTTCGAGACCAACATCTTTGGCTACTTCCACATGGCGCAGGAAGCGCTCCCGCACCTCAAGGACGGGTCGGTGATCATCAACACGGGCAGCATCGTTGGCCTCACGGGTAACCCGATGCTTGTCGACTACACGGCGTCCAAGGGGGCGATCCACGCCTTTACGAAGTCGCTCGCGCTCAACCTTGCCGACCGCGGCATCCGCGTCAACTGCGTGGCGCCGGGTCCGGTCTGGACGCCTGCGATCCCCGCAACGATGCCGCAGAGCGAGGTCGAGGGATTCGGGCACGAGGTGGCGATGAAACGCCCGGGCCAGCCCGAGGAGCTCGCGCCGGCCTACGTCTACTTCGCGTGCGCGGACTCGTCGTTCACGACGGGCGCCATTCTCGAGGTGACGGGCGGCAAGCTCTCCTCCTGACCGTGGCCGAGCCCGCCCTCCAGCCGCCGCGCGAGGCCGCGTCCGCCTCGGCCTGGCCGACGGGCTGGGCGCTGCCGCTGATCGAGTCGCCCGCGACGACCGAGCCGACGCGGCGTGCGCTTCGGGCGCGCCTCAATGCGCCGGCCGGACTCCCTGTGGGCGCCTTGCCGGCCTTTTTCTCGCCGGACGCCTACGAGACGTTTGCCGCCGCGTGCGCACGCCTCGTCCCGGCCGACGGCCTCGCTGGGCCCGTCGACGTCGCGCCGGCCATCGACGCGCGCCTCGCCTGCGGACACGGCGACGGCTGGCGCTACGCCACGCTTCCGCCCGACGGCGATGCATTCCAGACGGGTGTCTCCTTGCTGGACCGGGCGGCCGAGGCGGCGTATGCCGAGCGCTTCTGCGACCTCGCCCCCGACGCTCAGGACGAACTCCTCGCAGACGCGCAGCACGCCCGTGGCGCGTTCGGCCCCGACGCCTCGGGCGGCTTCGACGCCTGCCGCTGGTTCGCCGACTGGCTGGCCGAAGCCGCAGGTCTTTTCTACGGCCACCCACTCGCCCAGCAGGACATCGGCTACGCAGGCTTCGCCGATGCGCCGGGCTGGACGCGCATCGGACTCGGCGAGCGCGACGCCCACGAGCCCGACCCTCTCACCGACGCTCTGCTGTGACCGACCAGTTCGACGCCATCGTCGTCGGGACCGGCGCGGGCGGCGCGCCGCTGCTGGCACGCCTCGCCGCGGGTGGCCTCCACGTGCTCGCCCTCGAAGCGGGCCGTGCCTGGAACCCGGCGGCGGACTTCGCGACCGACGAGCTGGAGCAGGACAAGCTGTTCTGGACCGACGAGCGCATCTCGGGCGGGACCAACCCGCTCGCCTTCGGTGCCAACAACTCCGGCATCGGCGTCGGCGGGTCCACGCTCCACTACACCGCCTACACGCCGCGCCCGCAGCCCGACGACTTCGGCATCCGGACCGAGTTCGGCGTCGGAGAGGACTGGCCGTTTGGCTATGCCGAGCTGGAGCCCTACTACGACGCCGCCGAGGCGTTCATGGGCGTCTCGGGTCCGACCCCGTACCCGTGGGGCCCGCCGCGCAAGCACGGCTATCCGCTCCCGCCGCTCCCGCTCAACGCCGCGGCACAGCTCATGCAACGCGGCGCGGCTGAGGTCGGCATCCGGACGAGCCCAGCGGCCAACGCGGCGCTCTCCGGCCGCTACTTCCAGCCGGGCGTGGGCTGGCGGGCGGCGTGCACCAACCGCGGCTTCTGCCAGGCGGGCTGCTCGACGGGCGCCAAGGCGAGCATGGACGTCACGTACCTCCCGTACGCCGTCGCGCACGGCGCCGAGATCCGCCCGGAGTGTTTCGTGACCGAGGTCACGCGTGACCGGGCGGGGCGCGCCACGGGCGTTGTGTACGCGCACACCGGAGCGGACGGACGCCCGGCGGAGACGCGCGTCTCGGCCCCGGCTGTCTTCTTGTGCGCGGGGTCGGTCGAGACGCCGCGCCTGCTGATGCTCAACAACCTGGGCGGAGACCACGTCGGCCGCCACCTCATGGCCCACCCGGGCCTGCAGATCTGGGGCCGCTTCGACACGCCGACGCGACCGTTCAAGGGCATCCCCGGTGGGCTGATTTCCGAGGACACGCACCGCCCCGCGGACGCCGACTTTGCCGGCGGCTACCTGCTCCAGTCCATCGGCGTGATGCCGGTGACGTATGCCCGGCAGGTCGCGAGGGGGCGCGGCCTCTGGGGCCCCTCCCTCCGCGACCACATGCGCGGCTACGGCTACGCAGCGGGCATCGACCTTCTCGGCGACTGCCTCCCGACCGACGACAACCGGATCGTCCTCTCGGACGAGCTGGACGCGCGCGGCCTGCCCAAGCCGCACGTCACGTTCACGGCCAGCGAGAACGAGGTCCGGATGTCGGCCCACGCCGATCGCCTCATGCGCCAGATCTGGGACGCGGCCGGCGCGCGCGACGTGTGGGCCTTCCCGCGCCACGCGCACGTCATCGGCACGGCCCGCATGGGTACGGACCCCGACACCTCCGTCGTCGATCCCGACGGGGGCGTCTGGGGCACGCCGGGCCTCTTCGTGTGCGACAACTCGACGTTCCCGAGCGCCCTCCCGGTCAACCCGGCCCTCACCATCGTCGCCATCGCCCTGCGGACAGCGGACCGCTTTCTGGACCGCTGGAAGGATCGGTGACCGAGCAGAGAACAGAGCGTCTCCCTGCCGACGTCTGAGCCCCGAGCCGCCCAACCCCCTCCTGCGATGCCCACCAGCTTTCTCGCCCGCGTCCGCCGGACCAATGCCGACGGCTATGCCGGCGACCAGTACGGCGGCGGGGCCGGCCACGACGGCTCGGGCCTGCCGA
>DASVSE010000238.1:0-1739 GCA_036388235.1 Rubricoccaceae bacterium
GTGCCGTGGGACCGCGAAGCTGTCCTGGCGAGCGTCCGCAAGACCGGCCGGCTTGTCGTGCTGCACGAGGCGGCACGGACGGGTGGCTTCGGGGCCGAGGTCGCGTCCGAGGTGACCGAAGCTGCCTTCGTCCATCTCGATGCCCCGCCGGTCCGCATTGCCGGGGCGGACCTGCCGATTGCCTTTTCGAAGCAGATCGAGGCCGAGGTGTATTCGGCAAAGGCGCGCCTCGACGCGGGGCTGGAGCGCGTGCTGGCGTTCTAAAGCGCTCCCTCAGCCGCCGGTCGGCACGGGACGAGCGGAGACCGGCCCCAGCACCCCGATGCCGTCTTCGGACCGGAGCGCCTCGGCGAGGGCCTCGTCGAGGCGCCCCGAGAGGCGGACGAGGGTCAGGTCCTCGCCGTCAAACGAGACGACGAGCAGGTCGCGGATCGACTCGCCGCGCACGCGGGCATAGATGAACGCGGTATCGGTGCTGTCTCGGGAGACGACCACGGGCTCCCAGCCGCGCGCCTCGATCCGCGCCCGCGCCTGCACCAGCGACAGGTCCGCCGGCATACCGTCCACGTTATACGTTCCGACGGCGACGCCGCGGACGTGGCGCAGCAGTCCGGAGACCACGGGGTCGTCCACAAACTGCCGGGCGAGGCCGAGGGTAAGCGGTCCGAAGGCCGGAGCGTGGCCGCCGTCTAGACCTGGCACGTCCCGTGCGACGTCGCGGTGGACGCGCGCGAGCTCGGCGGACATGCAGCCTGACGCGGCCAGCGTGACGGCGAGCAGAAGGGCGGCGCGGCTCATGGCCGTGCGGGCTTGGCCGCGGCCCGGGCTGCCGCGGCCCGGGCTGCCTCGGCACGCCGGAACTCGGCCTCGGACCGTTGAAACTCTGCCTCGGAGCGCCGGAATTCGGCTTCGGAGCGCTGGAACTCCGCCTCGGCGCGCTCGATCTCTGCCTCCGCCTGCTCACCGGCGCGCTCGGCTTCGGCCTCCGCCTGCTCGACGGCGCGCTCAGCTTCGGCCTCGATGTGCTCCAACTCTTCGTCCGTGAACTCACGGGCGTCCTCTGGCGCGTCCACATCCGGGATGCCGAAGCGGCCGCCGAGACTGCCGATGTGCTCCGGGTCGATGGGGCCGTCGATCATGACAAACGAGGCGTCTCCGCTCTCGTGGTCCAGCGACACGACGGCGAGCCCGTCAAAGGCGTCTCCAGCCTCGCGGACGTAGACCCAGACGTCGTCCTCTTCGTCTTCGCCGTCGGGGCGGACGCGGACGAGCGTGGACCAGCCCGACGTTTCCATTTCGCGCTCGACGGTCGCGAGCTGCTCCACGAGGCCGTCGCGTGCCGTGTCGAGCGCGTAGACGCGGACGAGGATGCTGCGGAGCCCGCGGAGCATCTCGGCCGTGCCGTCCTCGTCGTCCTCGGTGGCCGAGGCGGCGAGGCGGAGCATAGCGCCGCGAAGGTTGACCTCGACCTTGGGCGGTCGGTCGAAGAAGGCGTCGAGGCGGGCCAGGTCGAAGCGCGCCGGCTGAGCGAGCGACGCCGGGGAGGCGAGCGCCAGAAGCGCGAGGAGTGCGAGAAAGCGAGTCATGGGAAGGCTTGAAAGCGTGTCTGGAAGGGATCAGAGCGAGAGTGCCGGCTCGACGGCGTCCGAGACGCGGCGCAACCCCGTCGAGACCACCGCGTCGGCGGTGCGCTGGGCGCGCGAGACGATGGCGAAGGCGAGCAGGAGGTCCGATCGCGC
>DASVSE010000239.1:0-7887 GCA_036388235.1 Rubricoccaceae bacterium
CGCGAGGTCGCGTGCGACGATGCCGCCCTCCGCGCTGGCGCCGACGCGGCCGACTATGCTGGTCACCTGCTCGCGCTCGCGAGGACGCTCCGCCGGCCTCATCCGGCCCTGGCTGCCATGGCCGCCCGGCCCGCGCTCGAAACGCGCATAGTCTCGATCCTCACGCCGGGCCGCGACCGGGGCCCCGCCTCGCGCACAAGTACCCTCTCGACGGCCATTGCCGGGATGGTCCTCGCGGTCGGCGTGGCAGCACTGGAGCCGGTTGCCCGCCTTGCGCCCGCAGCGCCGGCACGCGTGGCGATGCAGCCACTTCGGCAGCCCGCCCCGCCCCATGACTCGGCGCCCGTCCCCCGCGCGCTGAACCGGGTGACCCAGGCTGCCGCGCCCCTTCCCGTCGCGTCCCTCCCCCCTACCCCGCCGGCGGAGCGGATGACGATTGAGCGCACGGTGCCGCCGGTGCCGACGCCCCGCACGGACGCCCCGGTTGAAGTTGCCGATGTCTCCGTCCCCTCAGATGAGCGAGCGCCGCTGTTCCGCCCGCTTGCGTTCAAGACCGTCGACCCGGATGCCATCATGCGGCAGGTGGCTCAGCTTCGCGCAACGGTCGCCGCACTTCATGACCTCGATCCGGAGGCCCTTTCGACCGAAACCGTCGGTGAGGCGCTAGCGGCGGTTCCGGACCTCTCGGCCGAAGACCGAGCCGTCCTCCATGCAGAAGCTCTCGCCGACCTGTCATCGGCCACGGCAGCGGCCGAGCGGCGCCTTTGGGAGGCAGAGACCGCGTTCGAGCGTGACATCCACGGCGGCCGCGGGGCCCGTGGCCCGTCGCTCTAGGCCGGTCTTCAGCGCCATCGGCCGATGGCATCCGGACCGCTGGATGCGATCCAGATTCCTAATGGCCATCTCGTATTCAAAGTTGGCAGCCCTGTAACCCCCCGCACAGGCGGCCCGTCCCCTTGGTACACCCGCCTTAGTCGCATGTCCCTCCGCTCCGCCGTCTGCCTCGCCGCGCTGGTGCTCGCCACCGCCCCAGTGTATGCCCAGCCTTCCACTCCCCCGGCTCTGAACGGTGGCCCGACCGCGACGCCGTCGCTGTCTGCCCTCGCGCTCGACGGCGCAGGCGTCACGCTCGACGGTCGGCTTGACGAGGCGGCATGGGCAGCGGCTCCGGCGGCGACGGGGTTCGTCCAGCGCGGACCGACGCCGGGATCTCCGTCGAGCCAGGCGACCGAGGCCCGCGTTCTCTACGACGGCGCTGCTGTGTACGTCGGGATGCGCATGCACGACACCGACGCCAGCGCGATCCAGGCCCCACTCGGCCGCCGCGATGCGGGCCTCTCCAGCGACCAGGCCTTTGTCGCCTTCGACTCGTTCCACGACCGGCGGACGGCCTACCTCTTCGGCGTCAACCCGGCCGGCGTCCAGATGGACCTGCTGATCTACGACGACGGCCAGAGCGAGGACGACTCGTGGGACGCGGTCTGGGACGTCGCGACGACGCGCGACGCAGACGGATGGACGGCCGAGTTCCGGATCCCGCTCTCGCAGCTCCGCTACGGCCCCGATGCCGGCGAGCAAACGTGGGGCCTCGAGTTCGGCCGCGACATCCAGCGGACGGGCGAGGAGACGTTCTGGGCCCCGCTTCTCCCGGGCGTCGACGGAGTCGTAAGCCGGTTCGGGCTCCTCGGCGGACTCCGCGGGCTCCGCGCCCCGCGCCGCCTCGAAGTCGTCCCATACGTCGCCTCGCAGGCCACACGGGCGCCGGACACGCGGGTCGCCAATGGCCCGGCCGACCCGTACTACACGTCGACCGACGTCGAGCCGCGGTTCGGCCTCGACCTCAAATACGGCCTCTCGTCCAATCTCACGCTCACGGCGACGGTCAACCCGGACTTCGGGCAGGTCGAGGCCGACCCGGCGCAGGTGAACCTCGGCGGGTTCGAGCTTTTCCTTCAGGAGCGACGCCCCTTCTTCGTCGAGGGCGCCGACGTGTTCTCGTTCGGGCGCGCCCGGTCGTTCATGTCCTCGAACCGCCCGCAGCTGCTCTACACCCGGCGGATCGGGCGGAGCCCGCAGCGCCAGGGGTTCGTCCCCGGCGACGCGTTCGGGCAGGCCGGCGAGCAGGGCGTCGTCTACACCGATGCCCCTCAGCAGACGACCATCCTCGGGGCCACAAAGGTGTCGGGCCGCGTCGGGCGTGTCTCGCTCGGCGCCCTCACGGCTGTGACCGCGCCCGAGTACGGCCGCTACACCGCCTTCGACGGGACAGGCAACCCCGTCACCGACGGCCGCGGGCTGGTCGAGCCGCTCTCGTCCTATTCGGTGGCCCGCGCCCGCGCGACGTTCGGCCGGACGCTCATCGGCGCGGCCGGGACGCTCGTCGTTCGCGACCTCTCGGACCCGGCGTTCCCGTCTCTGATGCCGAGCCAGGCGTCCGTCCTTGAGGTCGACGCCGAGCACCGGCTCCCCGGCCAGTGGATCCTCTCGGGAATCCTCGCCGGAAGCTCGGTCACCGGCAGCGCCGAGGCCATCACGGGCGTCCAGCGCGCGTTTCCGCGCCTGTTCCAGCGGCCCGACGCCGGGCACATCGACCTCGACACGACCCGGACCGGGCTGTACGGGCTGACCGGAGAGTTCGCGATCCAGAAGGCCAACGCGACCCACTGGTTCGGCTCGCTCTCGGGAGCGTTCACGACGCCCGGCTTCGACTCCAACAGCCTCGGGTTCCAGTCCCGCGCCGACGAAGCGTACCTCGGCGGCGTCTTGGTGTATGTCGAGAACAAGCCCCGCGCGTGGTACCGCTCCTACGAAGCCGTCGCCTACGCCCAGTCCGCGTGGAACTTCGACGGGGACCGGACCCGGTCGTTTCTCGGGTCCAACGCGAGCGTCAACTTCTCGAACTTCTGGAACGCTGGCATCGAGGGAAGTGTCGCGGCGCGGTCCGTGGACGACCGGCTTCTCCGTGGGGGCCCGCTCGCGCTGAACCCGGCCGGCATCGACGGAAACGCCCGCATGCGTACGGACGACCGGCGCCCCGTCTCGGGCTACCTCCAGGTCTTCGGTAGCCGAAACGAGATCGGGACCCACAGCGTCGGGGTCGAGACCGGCGTCGACATCCGGCCCGCGCCGAACGTCACGGTCGGACTCTACCCCGGCTTCAGCACGGGCCACGTCGAGCGGCAGTATGTGACGGCCTTCAACGACCCGGCCGCGACCGGAACGTTCGGCCGTCGGACCGTCTTCGCCGAGTCCGACCAGTCCGAGTTCTCGATGACGACGCGCATCGACTGGACGTTCACGCCGACGCTCTCACTCCAGCTCTTCGCACGGCCGTTCGTCTCGCGGGGCACCTACACCGCCTTCAAGGAGCCCACCGCCCCGGGGCAGCTGAACTTCCCGACCGTCGAGGAGGCCGGCGGCACGGCGGTCCGCGCCGAGGACGGAACGGTCACGGTCACCCCCGGCGACGGCGGACAGGCCTACTCGGTCGCGCCGGACTTCACGGTCCGCGCCCTCCAGGGCAACGCCGTGCTCCGGTGGCAGTACCGCCCCGGGTCGGCCCTGTTCGTCGTGTGGCAGCAGCAGCGGTCGGGCTTCGAGCAGGACGGCCGCTCCCCGTTCGGGCTGAACCTCGGGCGCCTCGCCCGCGACCCGCTTCAGAACGTCTTCCTGGTCAAGCTGACGTACTGGCTCGGCTAGCGCGTCAGCGGACCGTGTCGGCGTCGACGCGGCGAAAGACGGCGACGACGGTTCCGCGGGCGGCGTCGGGGATGGGCCTCGACGCAACGGCGAGGCCGGTGGCCCGGGCCGCCGCCGCGAGTGCCGTCACCGCTGCCGTATCCGCCGCTAGGCGCGCCTCGATGTCGAGCGCGTCCGCATCGGGACCGGCTCCCGTGAGGTCGGTCCAGAGCCAGCCGCCGGGCGCGAGCACGCGCCGCGCCTCGGCAAACGTCTCGGCGAGGGTGGCGCCGTCGGGCTCGGCGGCGACGACCCACGGGGCGAAGGCGTCCGGGTAACCGAGCGCGTCGGGGCGTGCGCGGCTCACGCGGCGCACCGCCTCGTCAGGTCCGATCACCTCGCTCAGACGCGCACGCGTGGCGTCGACGTCTTCGGGTGCCTCGGCCGACGCCCAGACGTCGAAGCCGAGGCTGGCAAGCGCGTGAACGTGCGCCCCATCGCCGCAGGCGACATCCACGACGCGCGTGCCCGGCGCGACCGACGCCATCGTGCGAAGCAGAAACGCCGAGGCGATCATGCCGCGTGGCGGGTTGCCGTTTCGGGCACGTCTGGCCCCGTTACCTGCCAGTCGCACGGCTCAGCAGCGTGCGTGCACGCCGCACAGCGGACGGTCCGCAAGGCTCCATCGTGGTGCCGCCGGGGAGGACGGATCGCGGCGAGGGGAGCTCCACCGGGAAGCGCAGTGCCCCCGTCGCCTCCGAGGGCCGGCTGGATCTGGGCGCCGACGCACGCGGCGAGCGTCTCGATAAAGAGCGGGTGGCTGTTCAGCCCAGTCGTGACCTCGAAGTGCGTCACCCCCTGCTTGGCAGCGCGGGCGCGCACGACGACGTCGAGGTCATAGGCCGTCTCGACGCGGTCCGACACGAACGAGACGGGCACGACGAGGACATGCGCGTGGCCATCGTCGGCGAGCGCGTCGAGGGTCTGGTTGAGCGTCGGGCCGAGCGCGCGGCCCGGCACGAGCGGCTTCAGAAACGCGACGTGGGCGCTCCGGCGCGGGTCGCGGGCCGCTCGGGCATCGACGACCTGCTGCACGGTCGCATGGACGAGGCAGCAGTACGGGTCCTGCTCGCGCGACCGCCCGGCATGGGCCCCCTGCGCGCAGAACACGACCTGAACGCCCGACCGCGAGGCGAGCGGGAAGCGCTGCAGCCCCTCGTCGACGCGCTCGGCGAGCGCCTGGATGTACGTCGGGTGGGCCGCGTACTCGGGCACGACCGTCGTGGGCCACTCCGGCAGCTCGCCCGCAGCGCTCAGGGCGTCCCAGTAGGCCACGGACGAGCCCGCGGTCGTCGCCGACGCGTGCGGGTGCAGGGGCAGCAACACGACTTTCGTCACCCCATCAGCGGCCATCTGCGCTGCCGCCTCCTCGCTCGACGGGTGCCAGTGACGCATCGCGACGTATGTGCGAAAACGCGCACCCGTTGCGGCACCGAAGCGCTGGCCGAGCACCCGTTCGAGGGCGCGGGCCTGCTCGGCCGTGTGGCGGGCGAGAGGGCTCACACCCCCAATCTGTTCGTAGGCGTCTGCGAGCGGCCGGGCCCGGCGCCGGGCCAAAACGCGGCTCGCGACGTGCCGGACGAGGCCCGGGATGCCCCACGTCCCCTCGGCGGGATCCATGAGCCGGTTGTACAGAAACGGCTCGACGTCCGCACGGCACCCTGGCCCCCCGTGGTTCATCAGCACCACCCCGACGACGTCTCCGGCCTCGACCGTGAGCGTGTCCGCGCTCGCACCAAGGCCTGCCGGTCGGGACGACCGGGCCGGGTGGAAGCGACGGAGAAACTCGCGAGGCGTCATGCGGGGGCGGATCGGGAGTGGTGCCAGAGCATGTCTGGCGTCCGCCAATAAACCGATGTGTGCGGTCGCTCGTGTCGTGTCTCGTTGAAGAACAAAGGTCGCGCGCGGGATTGACACCGGCTCCACACTGCCGCATTGCGGCATCTCGGCCACAGGACAGAGAACCGTTCCCTTTCCCCGCTTCGGACCTCCCCCCGATCTCAGCGCTATGTTTCGGCTTCACATCCCGACCCGGAATGCGCCTTGCCGCTCTGCTTGTGCTCGTGCTGACTCTCGCCTCGTGCGACGGGTCGGACCCCTCGGATCCCGTCACGCCCGTTCGGCCCTACACGGTCCGGTACCAGGCGTCGATGGAGGGTCAGGGGCGCCTGGACAGCCTCACCCTGACCTACAGCGGCCCGAACGGAACGACGCTGACCGAACCGAGCGGCGCCCTCCCGTTTTTCGACCGGACGGTGACCATCGCCCCGGGCCGCGAGGTGGCCATCGACTACCAGGGCTTGTATCAGGTCACGCCGGGCTTTCCCTCGGCGACGCTGAGCGTGCGCATCGACGCGACGCGCGACGGACAGACGATCTCGGATGAGGATCTTCGGACTGCACAGTCCACCCGCGCCCAGTATCTGAACGTCCGGGCCTCCGTCGTCCTGCCTCCGTGAGCGACAGTCAGATGCGGGCTGCGACGTCGGCGAGCGTCTGACGGAAGTCGTCCGACACGAGGTCGTCCCAGACGTCAGTCACGGCAGACGAGGGCGCGGCGGGCGCCCCGGTGAGTTCAGCCGTCCTCAGGGCTGTGCGGTAGGCCGCGAGGCGCGCCTCGGCGGCATCAAGGCGCTCGGCGAGCGCGCGCACGGGCGGCGACGGCACGTGCGAGACAATCCCCAGGACGAAGTGGAGGCCCGAGACCGCGAGCGCAAGGTGGTAGGCCGTCTCCGCGCTCGGCGTGCCCACGACATCGTCTTCGAAGGCGCGAATAGCCTCGTAGCGCGCCCACAGCATCGACGCCGCAGCATGGCGCAGGCGCGATGGGACCGGCACATCGCCCGGCTCGCCAATCAGGTCGTCCGGGGGGGCAGGAAAGTCGTCGCCGACGAGCAGGCCCGCATCGTGCTGCGCGCCGAGGCGGTCCAGCAGACGGCGCGCGCGCGGGCCCCAGGCTCGATGCCGGCCGCTGCGGAGGAGGGCGCGGACACGGCCGAGCGCCTCGTCGCGGGCGTCTCCGTGTGCCGCGTCGGCTCCGGGCACAGCGGCGGCGCGGTCGTGGTCCAGCACGTCGTCGAGTGCGGTGACGAGCGGCCGCAGGGCGCTCACGAGGCGCTCGGCGGCCATCGCCGGGACGTACGGACGGAAGGCCTCGGCGGCAAGACGGACGCGGTGCGCTGCGAGCAGCACGCGCCGGGCATCGGCCGGGTCGGCGTCGAGGCGGTCGGCCCCGCGCTCGAAGCGGGCGACGTGGTACACGAGCATTGCGAAGGCCGCGTCAACGAGTGGCGTTTCGGGGCCGAAGACGGGCGCTCGCAGGGTCGAGGCGAGCGGCACCGCGTCGGTCAGCGACGCATCTGACGCATCATCCGCGGTGGGCTCGGTGCGTTCGGCGACCGCGTCGGGCGTCGTGAGATCGTCGTTCGATTTATCCAGGTCCGATTCGTCGTCCGGGTCCAGGTCGTCGAGTTGGTCGTCGGGTTCGTCAGAATCGAGAAACGGGGTTGCGGTGTCGGACGGTGCAAACTGGTCGAGGAGGGCGTCGAGGCCGCGGGGCTCGGCCGCACCGTCGCCGGTCGGAGTGGGGAACGAGGTGCTCGTTGCGTCGCCCACAGGCGAGGCGCCCTCGGGGGGGGTCGCCTCGGCAGGGCTCTCCTCAGCGGGAGTTGCGTCCGTGGGAGTCGCCATGGGGGGCGTCGCGTCTGGAGAGGCTGGGATGAGTGGGTCGGCGATTCCTGCGTCCGGGGCGGCCTGCTCCCGTGGCGGTGCTTCGACGAGTTCGCTGATGCGGTAGGCGCGGGCGGGCTCGGCGTCGGGCTCGAAGATGCCGAGCCGGCGGGCCAGAAACTGCTCCTTCCAGTAGCGCACGCGGGCGGCGCTGAGGCCCGTCTGCCCCGCGACGGTGTCGGCGCGGTAGCCGCGGGCGTCGAGCAGGAGCACGCGCGCGCGCCGGCGCAGGAGGGCGTCGCCGCGTTCGGCGAACCGCTCAATGGCGGCCCGCTCGTCGGGCAGCAGCAGCAGCGGCTCGGACAGGTCGCGGGAGAGCCGCAACAGGCCCCGTTCGAGTTTGGTGCGCCGTTCGGGGTCGAGCCCGTACTCGCGCAGCGCCGGGTCGACACGCGCCACGTCGGCCTCGCTGCCCTGCTC
>DASVSE010000240.1:0-3885 GCA_036388235.1 Rubricoccaceae bacterium
CTCTGCATCGAGCGACTGATACCGAAACCGGCCCCCGTTCCTCCTTGCGGATCCGTCCGTCTGGCCCGCCAGACAGGCGGTCTGCAGCGGGAGCCCCTCACCAACCGGCATCGGCCACTTTATGAAGAACCCCCAGCAAACGGCTGCGGCGTCCGTCGCCGTCGTCCTCTCGGCTCTCCTTCCTGTCCTCACGTTCTTCTTCACCTCCCACTCGGCCGAGGAACTGGCTGCGAGCGGACTCCCGACGCACGTCGTTTCAGACGCGGTCCCCGCCTTCGATGCGGACCATGTCTCACCCGACGTCCTCTGGCTCGCCCGGTGCGCCTACTCCGAGACGAAGAAGCCGCACGAGCAGGAGCTCGTCGCGTGGGTAATCCGGAACCGCGTTGAGACCGGCTACCGGGGCCAGCGCACCTATCAGGGTGTCGTCACGGACCCGTACCAGTTCAGCGCGTTCAACCCGGGATCGTCCAAGCGGGCCCTGTACACGAACCTGACCCCGACGAGCGACTCGGAGGGGTGGGAGCGGGCGCTCGAAGTCGCCCACGACGTGTACCACGCGCCCGCCGCGGCCCGCCCGTTCGACACCACGACGCGTCACTTCTACAGTGAGCGTTCGATGGTCGGCGGAGCCGCCCCGACGTGGGCCGTCGGGCACCGTCCGGTACGCCCGGCAGCCTCGCGGATCGATCCGCGTCGCTTCCGGTTCTACTCGGGCGTCGCAGCCGTCGTCCAGCTCTAATCCACCTGCCCGGATGCCGGGCGATCTTGGGGGCACGCTCGCGTCGGGCGTGCCCCCCTCTTTATATCTCCGCCGATGACCGTGCTCTCCGCCCGCCGCGCGCCGCTGCGCCTCGCTCTGATCCTCGTTGGCGTCGTCATCCCCTTCGGGGGCTTTGTCGCGTCGGGCTGCTCCACGCCGGCCCAGACGGTCGCGCCCGCGAGCGGCACACCCGTCGCGGCGGCCGCTCCGCAAACGGCTGCCGCGTTCACAGTCGGCGAGCCGCCCGTGTGGACCGTTTCAGGCACACGCATCGCGTCGTTCAACGGCGAGTTCCTTTTCGATGGCGAGGGCGACGAGGGTGAGGCCGACTTTCCGTGGAAGGGCGACCCGGCCGCCTCGCGCGCCCACCGCGACGCCGTCGGCCGCGTTGTGCGGATGCTCGACGCCGACGTCGTGATGATGCCCGAGACCGAGAACATCGGCGCGCTCACGATGCTCATCACCGAGTCGCTCGCGGACATGGGCTACACGCCGTACCTCGTCCCCGGGCAGGACGCGTTTACGGGCCAGAACCTCGGCCTGCTCTCCCGCGTGCCCGTGGACACGACCGGGAGGACGAACGAGCGCGTCGCCGTGGGCGTCTCGGACCGCCAGTACGGCGTCTCCAAGAACGTCTTTGCCCGGATGACGCTTGCCGGAATGCCCGTGACGGTCGTCGGCGTCCACTTTCTCGCCCAGCCCGATAACCCTGAGCGCCAGCCGCAGCGCGAGGCGCAGGCCGAGGTGATCCGCCGGCTCGTCGCGACCGAGGCCGCCGCAGGACGCCAGCTCGTCGTCTTGGGCGACTTCAACGACTTCGACGACCAGGTTGTCGACCGCCGCGGGTCGGTCCCGATCACCAATGTCATGGCGACGATCAAGCGCGCCGGCGACGGGCCTGCCGACGACCTCGTCAACGTTATCGGCGACGTGCCGCAGGCCGAGCGCTACACGAGCCTCTACGACCGAAACAGCGACGGCATCATCGGGCCGGACGACCTCTCAGCCATCGACCACATCCTGCTCTCGCCCGCGCTCTACGCCCGCGTCCGCGACGTCCGCTACGTCCACGCGCACGACCCACGGACAGTTACGGACCACTTCCCGATCGTCGTCACGCTCGGTGAGTAACGTCCCTTTCCTCTCCCCTCTCTCGCGATGATCCACGGAACAACCGTCCTCGGCGTGCGCCACAACGGGCGCGTCGCCCTCGGCTCGGACGGGCAGGCGACGATGGGCGACACGGTCGTGAAGCACAACGCGCGCAAGGTGCGCGCGCTCCACGGCGGCGCCCTCCTCGCCGGCTTCGCTGGCTCGACGGCCGACGCGTTCACGCTCTTCGAGCGCTTCGAGGCCAAGCTGGAGCAGTTCCGCGGCAACACGCTCCGCGCGGCCGTCGAGCTGGCCAAGGACTGGCGCACGGACCGCTACCTGCGGCGGCTCGAAGCCCTCCTGGCCGTCGCCGCCCCGGACCGCCTCTTGCTCATCTCGGGCACGGGCGACGTCATCGAGCCCGACGACGACGTGGTCGCCATCGGCTCGGGCGGGTCCTACGCGCTCGCCGCGGCCCGGGCGATGGTGAAGCACGGGACGGGCCTCTCTGCCCGCGAGATCGTCGAGGACGGACTGTCCATCGCGGCCGACATCTGCATCTACACCAACCACAGCCGGACGATCCTGGAGATCGACGCCGTCGAGCCCGCCCCGTCAACCGGTACTTGAGGCCGGGCCGAGGTCTACACCTCGACCTTCAGCCGCGCCTCGCGGCCGGTGACGTCGAACATCTCGCCGTGCGGGACGATGGTGATATGACCGAACTGCTCTAGGAGCTGCTTGTACGCCTCCCCGACCGGCCGAATGCGGCGGTTCATGTCGTAAAGGCCGCATGCGTTGACGGTCCCGCGGACCTCGGCGAGCTGGATGTCCCAGTCGATCTGGTCGATGAGGGAGTACCACGTAAACCCGAGGACGGGCACGCCGTCCTGCCGCATCCGGAGCACGTTCATCCACTGCTTCCAGAGCCACGCCGGCGCCTCGTCCGGGTCCAAGACGTTCGTCTCAGTGTGCATCACCGGCTTGCGGTAGCGGTCCACGTACTCGCGCGTGATCTGGTACCAGCCGAGCACGTCCTGGGCCTCGCAGAACGTCCCGTCGGCGAGGCGGATGCGCTCGTTGCGGCCGTAGTAGTCGTTGCCCATGACCTGGTAGCCGGGCGGCTCGCCGGCCATGAACCAGTCGTACTCGTCCCGCGTCATGCCATTATCGAGCAGGTACAGGACCATCTCGGCGTCGGGGTGACGGGCGTAGAGCAGGTCGAGCGAGAGAAAGCGCTTCTTGTTGTGGAGCCGCGTCTGGTCGGAGGGCGCCGCAACGGCCTCGTGGAGATATTCGGCCGATTCGGACTGCACGATCACGCAGTCGGGCCGCTGCGTCGCGATCTGCTGCGTGGCGAGAATGGACGCCGCGACGCAGTGCTTGAGGGCCGTCACGAAGCCCTCGTCCGTCTTGAGCTGCTCGTTCCAGACGCCGTCGAGGCCCGAGATGCGGGCGGTGACATAGATCTCGTTGACGGGCGTGTAGAACCGCACCCACGGGTAGCGCTTCGCGACGGCGGCGGCGTAGCGCGCGAAGAGGACCGGGAGATCGGGGTTCTGGAAGTCGCCGATCCAGTCCGGCACGCCGAAGTGCATCAGGTCCAAGACCGGCGTGATGCCGAGGCGCCGGATCTCGGCCATCGCCGCGTCGGCGAAGTCCCAGTCGTAGCGGCCCTCGCGGCGCGACACGACGGGGTACGGCAACCCGTAGCGGAGCACCTTGAGGCCCATCTCGCGGACGAGCCCGAGGTCCTCCTTGTACCGGTCGTAGTGGCCGCACTCGGCGAGCAGGTCCCGGCGGACCGTCCCGCCGGCAATCGTCGGGTTCGAGCACTCGATGCCGGTCGCGAACATGAAGTTGCCCGGGGTGCCCGTCGGCAGGCCTGTGCCGTCGTGGCCCGCGCCTCCGCCATACTGGTCGCCCGCGTAGCCGTCGGCGTTCTTCTGGCGGACAAGGTCGAGAAAGCTCGCAGGCATTGCAGTCGGAGAGTGAAGCAGAACGGCGGGCTCGGAGGTGAGACGGTGGAA
>DASVSE010000241.1:0-5132 GCA_036388235.1 Rubricoccaceae bacterium
GATGCAGGCGACGGTCCGCCCGGCCGTGCCGCAATTTGCAGGTCGAGTGTTTGTCCTTACCGATGGCACCACCGCCAGCGCCGCTGAGCCGCTCGCGGACGTGCTCCAGGCCACCGGACGTGCAACGATTGTCGGTGCAACGACTGCAGGGGCCGTGCTGACGTCCGAGTATCTCGACCTGCCCGGGGGATGGCGCCTTCAGCTACCCACTGGCACGTATGTCAACGCGGCCGGAGTCGAGCTAGAAGGCCGCGGCGTCGTTCCAGACGTAGCAGTGCCCTCGGCGACGGCTCTGGATTATGTACTCTCGCTGCCCGACTCTCCAGCCGTAGGAGGGTGACCCGTTTAAGGGCTTGCTACAAACTCCGACGCGTCACGGAGATGCATCGGGGCGCGTGCGGCGCGTCGGCACGCGTCCGGTGCGGCGGGTCATTTCGTCGAAGGCCTGCTGGCTGAGCCAGACGGTGCCGTCGGTGTAGACGGGCCGGCGGTAGTACGTCCCAGTGCGGTGCAGCGGCGTGCCGAAGGCCGTACAGACAGCCTCAGAGGGCACATCTACCACGCCGGCCCGCCAGCGAACACGGCGCCACGGGCGTCCGGCGAGATCGGTCCAGAACGCAACGTCGTGCTCGGGCCGCACGCCGGACATCAGGCGCGGGCGCGGCGGTGCAGCGGCCGCCCGTCGGCGTCGTCGAGGTCTTCCTCAGCGTCGAATGCCACGGTCATCGCCGGCGCATCGAGGCGGGCCGAGCTGCCGACCCGCTCGCGGATGGCGTGGACGGGCTCGTCGCCGAGGCGTTCTTCGAGATCCGTGATGCGCGCCGCGAGCGGCGCCGTTGCCGTCTCGACGGCATCGTGGATCATCGTTCGCAGTTCGCTCGCCCGCATCTCTCCGCTTGCGACGGGCGACGTCGCCCGCCGATCGGCGCGGAGCGACCGGAGTCCCCGAAAAATGACCGCCGGGGCCCCGACAAACAGGATGGCGACGATGGCGACGATAGCTCCGGGGTCCATTGCGGGGGCAGATAAGGGGTCGGCGACCTACGGGCTGGCGGGAGCCGAGGTTACGGTTCTCAGCGGCCGAGCTGGAAAAGCGTGTCGTAGAGCCCGACAGACCCGCGGTCCACGATGAGCTTCTGGTGCTCGGGCCGCGTGTCGCGGGCGACGATCAGCTCGCGGCCCGTCCCGGTCACGTCCTGGTTGTAGCGCGTGTGGAGGTACTGGCTGAGCTCGAGCGCGGTGACGGCGCCATTGGCATCTTCGTCCGCCTGCACCGTCTCGGCGGCGTCGGCGAAAAAGCGAGAGAGGTAACCGCCCGCCTCGAACTTGACTGCGACCGCACTCACGACGTCCTCCTCGGACGAGAACAGGCCCATCCGGCCCGGGCTCGAAATCACGTCCTTGGCGAATCCGCCCGAGTAGCACGCGTCCAGCACGATCATCATGCGCGACGACGGGATGCCTGCGAGCATTCGGTCGAAATCGTCGTCGAGGATCTCGGCGTCGTAGAGTTCGATTGACTCGTCGAGGCCATCGGGGTCGGCGCGCTCGGCGCTCGCGCGCGGATACTGGCCACCGTGGCCGGAGTAGAAGAAGACGAACATCGTCTGTGCGTCCGCCGTGCGGGCGATGCGTTCGAAGGCGTCCCGCATCCCCTCGACGGTCGCGTCGGCATCCTGGAGGAGAATGCCATCCTCGGGGCGCATGCCCTGCGCGATCATCGCGTCGCGGACGAGGACAGCGTCGGCGGCCGTGTAGTCGAGGTTGCCGATGCGACCGCCGTAGTCTGAGATGCCCGCGAACACGCCGACGATGCGGTCGAAGGCGGGCGGGTCCGGGCGCATCGCGTCGGCCTGTGAGATGCGGAGCGTGTAGGCCCCGGCTTCGTCGGCCCGGTAGCTCGTTGCCGTGATCTTGTACCGGCCGGACTCGGGCATCGTGAACTCGACGACCGATCGGTTCTGAGAGCCCTCGAAGTCGTCGTTGTCAACCTGCTCGCCCGACGGCGACTCGACGAAGAGGTACGTGTCGAAGTCGTCGCTTGCCATCTCGATGCGGACCGGCTCGCCGGCGTCGCCGTCGAACGTGTGGACCTCGGTGTACTCGCCCGACGGGAGGCGCTGGTCGCGGGCGTCGAGCTCCCCCTGGAAGGTCTCGGACAGCGTCCAGTCGGCGATCTGACGGGTCGCGGGCTGCGTGGCGCGGGAGGGCGCGCCGCGCCCTGGCGTGGACGCCGGGCGGACGGCCCCGTCGCCACCTCGGCCGGACGACGCAGGCTGTCCGAAGCGTTCCGTTCCGTCGATCGCGAGTCGGTAGGCGCCTGTCTCGGCAGCAGCGTAACTGGTAACGTAGACGGTGTATTCGCCAGGCTCCGTCAGGTCCATTTCGAGGCGCGAGTGGCCCGTCTCGCCGCCGCCGTCGTCGTCCTCGACCGTCTCGCCGCGCGGCGGCTCAACAACGAGATAGGTGTCGAACTCCGAGCTGGTCAGGTCGATGGCGAGGCGCTGGCCAGGCGTGCCCTGGAAGGTGTACGTGTCCACGAACTCGCCCGAGCGGAGCGTCTCGTCCGAGCGTTCGAGGCGGCCCGTTTCGGTCCGCGTGGCCCCTGCGACAGACTGGCCGGGAGCTACGGCACCCGTGCCGCCCTCACCCTGGATCGTGAGGTCGTAGTTCCCGGTTTCGTTGGCGGCGTAGCTCGTCACGGTCGCCGTGTACGTCTGGCCCCGGCGGGTCTCGACGACGACAAGCGACCGGTCGAGCGCGCCCTCGTAGTCGTCGTTGTCGGACTGCTCGCCGCCCTCGCCACGGACGATGAGGTACGAGTCGAAGCCACGGCTTCGGAGGTCGACCGTGACCGTCTCGCCGGTCCCTTCGAACGTGAACGTGTCGGCGAACTCGCCGGTCGAAAGCGCCGCGTCGCCGCGCGCGAGCGAGCCGGACTCGTAGCGGGCACCGTCGCCGCGGACCGAGACGGGCTGAACGCCGCCGCGCGTCCCGCTGCTCGCCGTGCCACTGCCGACCGTCGCCGTGAGGGCGTAGTCGCCCGACTCTCCCGGCTGGTAGCTCGTGACGGCGACGCGCCACGTGCCGGACTCGTCGGCGACGACGTCGAGACACGAACGGTCCGTCTGCCCCGGTTCGCAATCGTCGTTGTCGTCCTGCTCGCCAGACGGGCGGGTGACGAGGAGGTAGGTGTCGAAGTCGTCGCTCGTCAGGGTGATGCCGAGGCGCTGTCCGGCGCGGACCTCGATCGCGTACGAGTCCACAAACTCGCCCGAGGAGAGCGTTGCGTCGGGACGGCCGAGGGCGCCCGCGGTCCGGCGTCCACTCTGCAGCGTCTCCCCTGTCGCGGCTCCTCGACCCGTTCCGGACGCTCCGCCGCGGTCCGTCGTGGCGCGGTCCGCGCCGTCCCCGCGGCCTGCGCCGCCCCGGGCGCTGTCGTCCGTCGTGATCTCGACGCGGTAGTCGCCCGTCTCGCCGGGCGCATAGCTCGTCACGACGACGCGAACGATGCCGGCAGCATCGGCGGTAAAGGAGACGCACGCGGTCCGCGTATCGCCCTCGGTGCAGTCGTCGTTGTCCTCCTGCCGCTCCGCCTCGTCCTTGATAAAGACGTACGTGTCGAAGTCGTCGCTCGTGACCGTCGCCGAGACGGTCTGACCGGCCCGGACGCGGACCTCGTACGAGTCGGTGAACTCGCCCGATTCGAGCGTCGTGTCGCCGCGTTCCAGCGTACCGGTGCGGGTCTGAGCGCTCGCGGCCGAGGCGGCGAGCAGGAGAGCGAGCAGAAACAGGCGGGGCATGGCGCAGCGAATGGCAGGTCGGACAAGCTATGGATTTGCGGGACGTGACACCGCAGGCGCAGCGAACGTGTCGAGCGCGGCTGCCCTACGGTGCCACGGTCAACCGGGCCGATGCGGCGGCCTCACCGGCACCGACGCGCATGAGGTTGTCCCCGGTCGCGATGAAGCTCGCCGCTCAGCCCAGGCCATAGTCGGCGGCTGCACGGACGGCGGCGGCGCGTGTGTGCACGTCCAGCTTGCGGAAGAGGCTTTTGGTGTGGCTCTGGACCGTGTGGAGGCTCAGGTAGAGCTGGTCGGCAATGGCGTCGTCTGCGACGCCGGTTGCGAGCATCGTGAGCACCTCGCGTTCCCGAGCCGTAAGGCCCAGCGCATCGAGGCGGCGGGCGGCGTCGCGGCGGGCGGCCTCCTGCGTGCGGACGCGGCGCACGAGCGTCGAGGCGACGTGGTCCGAGACGGGAGCGCCGCCCCGCGATGCGTCGAGGACGGCGGCGACGATGGTTTCTGCCGGCTCGTCTTTGAGCAGATAGCCCGCGGCACCGGCGGCGAGCGCCTCGGCGATGCGCGCCTCGTCCTCGAAGACGGTCAGCATCACGACGGCGACGGCGGGCCACCGCCGTGCGACAGCCTCAGTCGCTGCAACGCCGTCGAGCGTCGGCATCTCGATGTCCATCAGGACGACATCGACTTGAGCCGTGGCGAGGCCGTCGACGAGCGCCTGCCCGTCTGGGGCGACCAAGACGACCTCGACGTCGGAGAAGAAGCCGAGCCGGCGGAGCAGGGACTCGCGCAGCGCCGGGTGGTCTTCGGCGACGGCGAGACGGACGGGGCGGGAGGCGTCGGGCATGGCGGGAACGTCCGGCGGCGGCGGGCCGGCGTCAACCCCCCGGATCGGGGGAATCGCGAGGGCCTACACGCGCGGGCTGCGCTTCGAGGCGGCTTTGCCCGAGTACGTCGGCACGACGCCGCCGCCGGCGCGGACCGTTCGGGCGAGGATGCGGTGGAAGATCTCGGTCTCCTCGGCGCGGACGACCGCGCGCTGGTGCGCCTCCTGCAGGATGATCGGGTAGCCTCCGCCCTTGGCCGCCTGGTCCAGCAGGACCGCGTGGACGAGGTCCACCCAGCCCGGCACGCGCGTCGCCCACTCGGGCATCTCGACGCGCCCGACCTCGCCCGCGCCCCACGCGCCGCCGACGTGGACATAGAACGCGGCGATGCGGTGCGGCCCGTACTGGTCCAGCACCTTGCTCCGGGAGAGGAACAGGGCAGAGCGAGCGCCCGGCGCGAGCGTCCGCTCGAAGAGGTGGCGGTCCAGCAAGCCCCGCAGCGAGT
>DASVSE010000242.1:0-2685 GCA_036388235.1 Rubricoccaceae bacterium
CGCGCTCGCCCGTGTCGCGGCCGACTGGCAGGAGCGAGTCCGATGGCGCTCTTGCTTAATCATTAGGGAGATGGCACGCTCCCAGTGATGCTCGTTCGTGTCCCGCAGCGCTCGCACCGTGCCTTCCGACGGATTCCGAGCGAACCGCGCACGGCCGGTCTGCGTCCCCGGCCCCTTAGCTGCTCGCCCTCCTCGATCATGCCGCCCGTCCCGCGCCTCGCCCTTCTCGCCGCGGCCCTCGCCGCCGGGCTCACGGCCTGCGCGTTGCCCCCCGAACTCACCGACGGCGCCGCGCCAGCCGACGGCGTCACCGACACGCCCGCCAGCACGGACGCCCGCATCGGCTCGGTCCAGCTCCACCTCACCGGCAACGAGGCCTCCCTCCCAGTCCTCTCGCTGCGCGGCTCACAGACGCTGACGCTCGCCTTCGACCTGCTCACCGATGGGGGCGGGGCGCCGCTCGAAGTGTCGTTCCAGCACACCGACCGCTCGGGTCGGCCGGACCTGCTCCCCACCGAGTACCTCACCGGCTTCGAGCGCGACGACATCACGGACTACCGCACGAGCGGCGGCACGGCCGTGCCCTACGTCCATTACCGGTACGCCTTTCCCAACGCGCTCGTCGGGTTCGAACTCTCGGGCGCGTACCGGCTGCGCGTCGCCGAGCGGGGCGGGGCAGTCCTGTTCGAGCGTGCGTTCTACATCTCCGAAGATCAGGCCGAGGCGACGCTCGGATTTGGCACGACGCTCGCGGGCGGCGAGGCCGGCCTGTCGGTCCAGCCCGCGGCCCGCATTGAGCCCCGCGCCGCACTTTCGGCCTTCGATGCATCGCAGTACACCGTTTGCTTTGCCCGCGACGGCCGGACCGAGACGCTCCGCTGCGCACCCGAGCCGCGCCTCGTTGACCTCGCCCAGTTCCAGTTCTACCTCCCGCGCGAGGCCGCCTTCGCGCCTCCGGGTCCGCTCTTCCCGCTCGACCTCGGCCTCCTGTCGCCCAACCAGGAAATCATCGACGTCGACCGGACCGCTCGCCCACCGACGGCCCTCCTCGACCTCGACTACGCCGATTTCGGCGGCGACCTCCGCGACGCCGTCCTCGGCGTGCCCATCGTGCAATCCGCCTACCGCGACGCCGGCGACGCGCGCACGCAGGCCGAGTACGTCGACGTCACGTTCCGCTTCGTGCCTGAAGGACAGCGGCAGTCGCCCCGTCCGGTCTACGTGCGAGGCTCGTTCAACGGCTGGCGCAACACGCCCGAGACGCTCATGACGTGGGACCCGGCCGGCCGCCGCTACGAGCAGACCGTCCGCATCAAGCAGGGCACCTACATCTACGAATACGTCTCGCCGGGCGGGCCGCCTCGCCGGCAGGTCGCCCTCGGCCAGTCGGGCCTCTTCACGGCGTTCGTCTTTCTCGCCGATCCGTCGGCCTTCACGGACCGCCTAATTGCCGTCCAGAGCGCCATCCAGCGGTAGCGCATCATTGTCGGGTGCGCTGTGCGGATCTTGCGGCTCCCGACACCCCTCGACCGCCGTGCTCCGATCCGTCTCTGTTCTCGCCGCTGTTCTCCTGCTCTCAGCCTGCGGGCTGACGGGCCGCACGCCGGCACCGGCCGCGACGCCCGCCACGCCACCCGCGCGCTCCGGCACGTCGCGCGATGCAACCCCGAAACCCTTCGCCGAGGTCGTCACGGCCGAGGCGACCACCGACGAAGGGCTGCTGACGGTCTACCGCTCCGAAGGCGGCCTCCGGCTCATGGCCGCCGTCCCGGACTCGGTCTTTGGGCGCGAGATGCTCCTGGTGAGCCGCGTCTCGCGGACCGCCGAAGGCGTCGGTTTTGGCGGCGAGTCGGTCGGTGAGCAGGCGGTCCGCTGGGACCGCCCGCTCGGTCCCGACGGCAAGCCCGGCAACTACCTCCTGCTGCGTACCGTCCGCTACACGTCCGTCGCCGCCGATAGCCTGCCGATCTCGCGCGCCGTCCGGGACGCGCAGTTCGAGCCCGTCGTGGCGCGCCTGCCCGTCGCGACGTTCCGCGAGGACAGCACGGCCGTCGTGGACCTCACGGACCTCTTCACGGGCGACACGCCGACGTTCGGGCTGCCGCCCGAGATGCGTGATGAGTACAAGGTGCGCCGCCTCGACCCCGCCCGGTCGTACATCGTCCGCGCGGCGGCCTACCCCCGCAACGTCGAGATCCGGGCAGTCCTCACCTACGAGGCGACGGCCCCGCCGACCGGCGCCGAGACGGGCACGCTCTCGGTCGAGATGGCGCACTCGCTCGTCCTCCTGCCCGACGAGCCGATGCGCGCGCGGCGGACCGACCCGCGAGTCGGCTTCTTCGCGATTGGCCAGACCGACTACGGCCTCGACGTGCAGCGCGCCGAGATTCGCCGCTACGCGACGCGCTGGCGCCTCGTCCCGTCCGACACGGCCGCCTACCTCCGCGGCGAGCTCGTCCCGCCCGTCACGCCGATCACGTTCTACATCGACCCTGCGACGCCCGTGCAGTGGCGCGAGTACCTCCGGCAGGGCGTCGAGGACTGGAACGTGGCCTTCGAGGCGGCCGGCTTCTCGAACGCCATCTGCGCCCTCGACGCGCCGACCGACGACCCGGACTGGAGCGCCGAGGACGCGCGCTACTCGGTCATCCGCTACTTCCCGTCGGCGACCGAGAACGCCTACGG
>DASVSE010000243.1:0-2111 GCA_036388235.1 Rubricoccaceae bacterium
CCTTCGCCGTGCTGCGGCCGGTCGTCGTCCGGCGGCAGGCCGAGCGCGTCGTCGCCGACCGTCCCGACGTCGGGCGGCCGGTTGAGGTGCGCATCGCCGCCGGCGAGTTCGACGTGCGCGTCGAGGGCGTCACGCACAGCACGCAGCGGCTCGACACGCTGCACGCAGTCCATGTGGCGCCCGAGGGCATCTTTGTGGAGCCGTTCCGCAACGAGGCCCTGTTCGTCCCTGCCGAAGCGTTCGCGACGCCCGCCGACCGGGCGGCCTTCGAGCGCGCGCTTCTCGCCGGCACGCGCATTCCCGGTCCGACGCTCTGATGGCCCTCTCCACCGGCCCGGGTCTTCCCGGCTCCATACCCATGGCCCTCCCCCGCCCCGCCTCGCGCCTCGGCGCCGTCGCGCGCCTCGCGGCCCTTGCCGTCGCCGTCACCGTCGCCGGACCAGCCGCGCGCGCCCAGCCTGTGCCGGCCCTGCCGAGCCTCACGCCACGCGTGTTCACGAGCACGGGCCCGGCCCGCGTGAGCCTGCCCGCGATCCAGCGCCAGCCGCTGACGGGTTTCGGGCCGCCGCCGCGGACGTACGTCGTCCCAGCTGAGCGCGAGCCTGTCGTCGAGCCGTTCGAGCCGCCGGTCGAGGCACTCCCGCCGTTCGAGATCGCCGCCCCGGCCGAGCCGCCCGTGAGCGTCCGGCCGCGGCGCACGTTCCGTGCCGAGGCCGCCGTTGGCTCGCAGTTTGCCCGCATGGGGCGCCTGGACATCGAAGCCGCCGGCGAGTCGGGCCTGTTCTTCGTCGACGCCGACCTCGACGGCCTGACCGGCTCGGCCGACTATGTCCGCTCGGACCGCCTCACGGTCCGCGCCGGCGGACAGTCCTACGGCCGCGGCCGGCTCCGCCTCGATGGCGTCCTGACGGCCGACGCCTACTCGCTGCCCGGGACCGCCGCCGGTGAGCGCCGCACGCGCTTCGCCGCCGGCACGACGGTCGGGATGGGTGGGCTCGGGCGCATTCCCTACGACATCCGCGCAGGATACACCCAGTCGCGCCTCGGCGGCGGCGACGCGGGCGAGACCAGCGAGGGCCGCCTCGATACGGAGGCGCGTATCGGGCTCGCCGCCAACCGGCTGCGCCTCGACGCGGCCGGCGGCGTGTCGGGCTCGGGGAACGGCGGCACCGCCGGTGGCTTCGGCGACGTGGCCTATGCCTCGGCCGGCGCCGCCTTGGCGACGGGCCGGGCCGATGGCGCGCGCCTCGTCGTGGGCGTCCGCGCCTTCGCGGTCCGCGCCGCCGACGCCGGTGGCACGAACACGCAGGCTGTCGGCCCGATCCTCGACGCCCGCCTGCCGCTCTCACCGACGCTCGTCGCCTTCGCCGTCAACGCGCCGCGCCTCGACGTCCGGTCGCTCGCGACGCTTGCCGCGATCAACCCGTACGTCGCGACGGGAGCCGTTGTCCAGCCGGACGTGCTGCCAGTCGATGCCCGAGCGGGTGTCGAGATCGGCCGCGGCGTGGCGCTCGTGCGGCTCTACGGGCTCGGCACCTTCGCCCCGGCCCGACTCGTCTTCGAGCGGGCAAGCGGCGGGTTCTACACCGAGAGCTACGTGCGCGCGCTGACAGCCGGAGTCGGGGCCGACGTCACTGCCGGCGAGGCGGACGGCGCCAGCGTCTCGGCGGGCGTGGAGGCGCGCTACGGCCGCCTCGAGTTCGGCGACTTCCCGTTTTACGCGCCGCTCGTCGCTCGTGCCGCCGTCTCGGCGCCGTTTGCATCGGGCCGGGGCCGCGCCGGGCTCACGGCGCACATCGAGAGCGCCCGCCCTGAGGACTTGACCGGCCAGATCGACGCGCCCGCGTTCGGCCTCGTCGGCGTCGATGCCCGCTACGACGTGTCGGGGCCGTTCGCCCTCGTCGCTCGCGCCGAGCGGCTCGTCGGGACCGTCGAGCGGTGGTCGGGCTTTCCCGAGGCGCCGTTCACGGTCCTCCTCGGGCTTCGCCTCTCGCGCTGAGTTCCCGCGCGTCGGCTAGCTTGCGCCCGCCCCATCCTCCCGTCCGTTGACCCCACTCGACGCCCTCGCCGCTGCGATCCGCGACCGCCTGTTGGCCGGCGCTGATGCGCCG
>DASVSE010000244.1:0-1806 GCA_036388235.1 Rubricoccaceae bacterium
ACCCCAGCGCCGAGTACGCGACCGTTCCCTCGCCGACGCGCGCGACGACGATGCCCGTCGTGAGGGCACTCTCGCCCGAATCCCCCATTGAAACGAGGCGCTGCCAGCGGGCGTCCGCCGCCTCGGCCGGGAAGTAGAGACCGCGCTCCTGCACCCAGCCGTCCCAGTCGGCCGCGGTGATGCGGTGGGGGAACGAGAAGACCGGCGAGTCGACGGCGAGGACGGTCACAGCCGCGTCCTCTTCGACCACGCGGTCGCGGCCGAGCGCGAGTGGGACCGGCGTCCAGCCGCCCTCGGGTGCGCCCGACTCGGAGCCCGGGTTCCACTCGGCCGTCTTGTGGTAGCCGATCACGACGTGCCCGCCCTGGCGGACCCAGCTCCAGAGCGCCTCGCGGTGCGCGCGGAGGTCAGGGCGGACGAGGAAGGCGCGGATGTCCAGCACGACCGTGTCGAAGGCCGAGAAGTCGCCCGCGGCGAGGGCTGCGCTGTCGAGGCGCGTCACACGTGCGCCCATCGCCTGCAGCGCGCGCTCGGTCGTGTCGTCGTATGAGCGGACGAGGCCAACGCGCAGGCCCGGGGCGGCGCTCACCTCTGGTAGAACGGCGGCGGGGCGCTCGACGCGTTCCCAGACGCTGCCGCATCCCGGAAACGAGCGCTCTTCGGCAGCGACGTGGTACACGCCCGGCGCGGCATCGGCGGGCAACGCGACGACGGCGAGGAGCGGGCTCTGCGCCGCGGCCGCGCGGAGCGTCGTGTAGGCGACTGGGGCCCGCTGCGCATCCGTCACGGTCACGACGACCGAGACCGAGTCGACGGCCGGGTCGTAGCCGAGGATGGTCACGGGGATCTCATTGCGGCCCGGGACGAGGCGGACGGGCGCGGCCGAGAGGTCGAGCGCGACGTGCGGCGCCGTCTCGACGAGCACGTAGCCCGCGGCAACGAGCCGCCCTTCGGCGTCGGCCGCGGTGTAGGTCATCGGCGGGGTGCTCTCGGTCCGGTCGTACATCCGGACGTGCCGGGGCAGCGTCGGGCGGGCGGCGGGCGGGACGACGAATGACCCGCGGCCTGCGGCGAGATCGAGCGTCTGGCTGGGGCCATCTGGCAGGGCGGGGGGGAGGCGGAGCAGGCCCGGCCTGGGCGTCCACGCGAGGCGGACCCGCTCGCCGGGGACAACGGCGGCCGGCTCGGCCGTGAGGCCCGGGAGCGGTGAGACGCGGTCGAGGTCGATCCGCGCGCTCAGTGGGAGTTTCTCGGTTTCACTGAAGACGGGCATCAGGCCCGCGAGCAGGTCGGTCGCGCCGGGCGGGACGGGCGGCGTCCCTGGCGCCGCGGCATAGAGTTCGAAGTAGGTCGTGTCCTGCCGGAACTGCCCGGCAAACTTGTCGAACCCCTGCGAGACGTGGAGCGCGGCCGCGGCGACGGCGCGATCCGCGCACGCCTCTGCCGGGCGCACCGGCGTCGGCTCACACACGTCGCGGACGGGTACGGCGATGACGGTTCGCGGTGTGCGCGTGCGCTGCCGCACGAACAACCGGGCGGGGCGCCACAGCTCGACGCCGGGCAGATCGAGTTGCTCCGGGTGGTACGTCGGGTCGGCGGCGAGACGGAACGCGGCTGCGGCGCTGATGCCGACCGCCTGGTGCTGGCCGTGCTGCGCGTTCGGCCACGCCGTCAGCGTGTCGTGGTTGGTGAAGAGGACCGTCGGGCGGTAGCGGCGGATTTGCTCGACGAGGCGGGCCGTGACAAGGTCGCGGCCCTGGGAGGCGCCGGCGCGTGGAGTCGCCGTGTCCCAGAAGCCGGTTCGCG
>DASVSE010000245.1:0-6407 GCA_036388235.1 Rubricoccaceae bacterium
ACGTTCCAGGTCACGCCCGACGCGCGCTTCCGCCGCGACGGCGACGACCTGGTGCTGACGCAAACCATCACCGCCATTGAGGCGCTGTTGGGAACGACGCTGAACGTCACGACGGCCTACGGCCAGACCGTCCGCGTCACCGTCCGGCCCGGAACGGAGCCCGGCGCGAAGCTGCGCGTGCGCGGTCAGGGCGTCCGCACGGCGACGGCGACGGGCGACCTGACCGTCGAGATCGGCGTCACGATGCCCGAACTGAGCGACGAGGCGCGCGAGTCGCTGCGGGCGTGGGCCGAGGCGCACGGCCTCGCGTGACGGCGCGTGCAGCCTTCGCCGCCGTCGCAACTGCGCTTGTCATCTCGGGGTGCGGACAGACGCACCACGTGCTGCCGCCCGCTCCGCTGCGCCCGGGCGAGGTCGCCGTTGCGGCGCACCTGCAGTGGTCGCCGGGCGCGCCGGCCTTCCCCGTTTCGGTCGGCGCCGGCCTCTACGTCGGCGTCACCTCCCGCGACGTCGTCGGCGGGTCGCTCTCGGCCCTCTTCCTGCCGACTGCACTGAGCGTCGCGCACTACGAGCCGCTCGGCGGCGGGGCGTGGCTCGCGCTCCAGGGCCACCTCTCGAACCTCTACGGCGCGAGCGTGATGACGACGGCCGACGCCGTCGCCGTGGCGGCGTTTCCAACGGACGCCGGGTACCAGTCGGTCCGCGCCGGCGTCGGCGTGGTCGCGCCCCTGCCCGTCGCCGGGTGGATCGCCGGGCGCGACACGCTGCGCGGTCCCCGCCTGCCCGTCGTGGCGCTCCCGATCCTCGGCGTCCAGCTGCGGGTCAAAAATGCCGTCCTCGACGCGCAGGTCCGGCCCGGCCTCACGCGCACGTTCGTCCGCCACCAGCGCCGCGGCCTCCAGGCCGGCTACGATCAGGCGACGGGTACGGCCGGCCCTATCGTTCTGGAGCGCGCCGACGTGGCGAGCATCGAGCGCGACACGACGTCGCGCTGGTCGGGCCGCTGGCCCGCGACGCACATCCGGCTCACCGATGGGGGCGACATCTGGGTCATGCCGCGCGACCCGTACCCCGACTGCATTGGCTGCGCCCTCGAGCAGGGCGCCCTCGACGCCTACCCGTCGACCGAGGCGCACCACCTGTACTGGATCAGCCTGCCGCCGCGCTTCACGCCGGCCTACCCCGACGGCGGCGGGTTTCTCCTCGTCGAACTGGACATGGCCGCCGTCCTCGACGAGTGGGAGCGCGACGGCAGGCTGCGCCTCGTGCCGCATCCCGGTGCCGCCGAACTCGCGGCACAGCGCGTCCGCTTCCCCGCCGACCTGTCGGTCAGCCTTGGCGGGGCGGGCATCCCGCGTGACCCAGCGAGCGAGCCGTGATCATCGGCCACCTTCCGGCCGGCTATCTCGCAGCGACAGCCGCCCTGAACCGCCTCGGGCTCTCGGGGCCGATGCGGCGAGCACTGCTCCTCACGGCGCTCGTCGCGAGCGTCGCGCCGGACCTCGACCTTGTCGTGTTTTACGCCACCGGCGGGCACGTCCACCACCATGCCTACCCGACGCACTGGCCGCTGGCATGGCTCGCGGGAATCGCAATTGGCCTCGCCGCAACATGGCACCGTCCCGCGCTCGCCCTCGGCGTCGCATTTGCCGGGGCGGCCGGCCTGCTCCACCTCGCGCTCGACAGCATCGCCGGGGCCGTCCGGTGGGGCGCGCCCTTCTCCGACCACGCCACGACGCTCGTCGACGTCCCCGCGCGGCACGCGTCCTGGGTAACGAGCATGGTGCTGCACTGGACGTTCGGCGCCGAGGTCGTGCTGGCTGTCGTGGCCGGCGCCGTGTGGTGGCGGTCGGCTAGACGGCCGCCGTCACGGCCGGGGTCTCCTCTGTCGGGACCGGCGCCGCCGCAAGCGGGAGCGTGACCGTAAACAGCGCCCCGCCGGCTTCGGACCGGCCCGCGGCGAGCGATCCGCCGTGCCCGACGGCGATGTCGTACGCGAGCGACAGACCGAGGCCCGTCCCCTGCCCCGGCGCCTTGGTCGTGTAGAACGGCTCGAAGATGCGCGGCAGGGCGACGTCCGAGACGCCCGCGCCGTTGTCTGCAATCGACACCAGGACCACCTCGGAGCCGAGGCGATCGGTGCCGAGGCGCGCGTCGACGCGCACGAGTGGGGCAAAGCCCACAGACTCGTAGCCCGCGCGCTCGCGCGTGGCGTGAACCGCGTTCTCAATGAGGTTCAGAAAGAGGCGCGTGAGCGCGCTCGGGATGCCGAGAACCGTCACACCGGCAATCGCCGGATCAATGGTGCACTCGACAGCGACCGTGCGCAGCGAGCCGTCGACGGGCCCGACGGCCTGTTCGGCCGCCGTCTCGACGATGGAGGCGAGGTCGACGGGGGCACGCTCGCCTGAGACGCCCCGGGCATGAACGAGCATCGTGCGGACGATGTCGTCCGCGCGGCGGCCGTGGTCCAGCACGCGCCCGACGTTGTCGCGGACGTCCGGAAGGACGGCGCGGGCGTCGTCGGGCTGGCCGGCGTCGAAGTCTGCGATGGCCTCGTCGGTCATCTCGGCCGCGAGCTCGGCAAAGTTGTTGATGAAGTTGAGCGGGTTCTTGAGCTCGTGGGCGACCCCGGCCGTGAGCCGGCCCAGACCGGCGAGCTTCTCCTGTTGCACCATCTGCGCCTGCATGGACTGCACGTGCACGAGCGCGGCCTCGCGCTCGGCGACAGCCTGGGCGAGTTGGACGTTGCTCGCGCGGAGCGTCTCGGCAGTTTGCTCTCGGATCCGAAACTGGCGGCGCAGGAGGACCGCACTCGCCGCGATGAGGCCGAACAGCACCAGGTTCGTCAAGGCCGTCGCCCAGAGCGCTTGCCGCCGCGCCACGATGACCTGCTTGGCCCAGACGCCGCGCTCCCGGATGGCCTCGGCCCGCATCACGTCCGTCCGCGCCCGGACCTCGTCCATCAGACGGGCGCCGCGATCTGTCTTGACGAGTGCGAGCGCCGCTGATGGGCCAACCGTGCGGTAGAGTTCAACTACCTCCTCCATCTCATCCTCCTTCGCCCGGACGGCGGCGCGCACGCTCGGCATCTCCCGGACCTGAACCGGGACTCCGCTCACGAGCGTGTCCAGGCGCGAGAGCAGGCTGTCGATCTCCGTGCGCTTTCCGGTGTACGGATCGAGGTACGATGCTTCGCCAGTGAGGAGATAGCCCCGCTGCGCCGACTCGGCATCTGCGATCCCGACGCGGACCCGCAGCAGGGTCCGGATGGTTTCGATCGGGCGTTCGACGTTCTCGAAGCTTGTGCTGAGGCGGTCGATGCTCCGCGTCACGACGACTCCGCTCACCACAATCGTGAGCAGGAGGAGGAAGGCCCCAAAGGCGATGCTGATCCGCTGGAGGAGAGTCGCCAAGGTGCCGGGTGAAGGAGCGCACAGCAAGGTACCGGTGCGGCCTCTTCAACGCCTTCGCGAGGCACCCACCGACCGGCCGAGCAGCATCCTGCGGGCCCTCTGTTACTCCGCAACCTCGGCGGGCATCGAGGAACGCCGCATGGCGCGCCATGCCGGCACGCTGCGGAGCGTCTCCCCGAGCGCGTCGAAGCTGACCGGCTTCGAGAGGTAGGCGTCGCAGCCGGCGTCGAGGCACCGCTCGCGGTCGCCCTCCATCGCATTGGCCGTCAGCGCGACGATGACCGGCTGCGCGTGCGGCCCGCCCTCGGCCCGGATGTGGCGCGTCGCGTCGAGGCCGTCCATCTCGGGCATCTGCACGTCCATCAGCACGACGTCGTACGGCTGGCGGCGAACCGACGCGACGGCTTCGAGGCCGTTGGCGACGACATCGGCGCCGAAGCCGAGGCGCTCGAGCAGGCGCACGGCCACCTTCTGGTTCACGGCGTTGTCCTCGGCGACGAGAATGCGCAGCGGAGCCGGCGCATCGGGCGTGGCGCGGGTGATCCACGCCGTCTCGGCCGGCCGCCGCGCGCCGTCGAAGGCGGCCACGAGGGCGTCGTACAGCTGTGCCGGCCGCGTGGGCTTGTACAGAACCGCCGCGACGCCGGCGTCGGCGGCGGCACGGCGAAGCGCAGCGTCGCGGTTGATCGACGTGAGCATGATCATGACCGGCGCGGCGCACCCCGGAGCGCCGGCCGCGCGGGCGCGGATCGCCTGGGCGACGGCGATGCCGTCCATGTCCGGCATCTGCATGTCCAGCAGGACCGCGCTGAACGGCACGCCCGCGGCTGCCGCACGGTCAAGCGCGGCGAGGCCTGCGGCCCCACCGTCGACTGCCTCAGCCGTCATGTTCCACCGGGCGGCGTAGCGCGTCAGGATGTCGCGGTTGACGGGGTGGTCGTCGATGACGAGCACGCGCCGGCCGTCGAGCGCGGGATGCTCGGTGCGCAAAAACACCTGCTGTTCGGAGACGGCGACGGCCACGGCGACCGAGAACCGGAACGTCGAGCCGACGCCAGGCTCGCTCTCGACCCCGATCTCGCCCCCCATCATCTCGACGAGGCGGCGGCAGATGGTCAGCCCGAGGCCGGTCCCGCCAAACTGCCGCGTGGTCGAGGCGTCGGCCTGCGAGAAGGACTCGAAGATGGCCCCGAGCTTCTCCGGCGCGATGCCGATTCCGGTGTCTTCGACAGCGACGCGGAGGCGCATCCGGCTGCCGACTGGAGCCCCCGGCGGGTCCGCGGTGATGCGGACGCAGATGCTGCCGGTGGGCGTGAACTTGACCGCGTTCGAGAGCAGGTTCACGAGCACCTGCCGAACGCGCGTCACGTCACCCTGGACGGCCTCTGGCACGTCGTCGGCGACGATGTAGACGAGCTCGATTCCTTTGTCGGCCGCAGACTGGTTGACGACGTCCAGGGCGGACTCGACGGTCTGGCGCACGTCGAACGGCTCGTCTTCGATCGAGAGCATCCCGGCCTCGATCTTGGAAAAGTCCAGGATGTCGTTGATGATGGTCAGGAGGGCGTCGCCCGAGGTCCGGACGGTCTCGACGAAGTCGCGCTGCTCGGCGTCGAGCGGCGTCCCGAGCAGCAGACTCGTCATGCCGATGACGCCGTTCATGGGCGTCCGGATCTCGTGGCTCATGTTGGCCAGAAACTCGGACTTGGCACGCGTGGCGGCCTCGGCGGCATCGCGGGCTTCAAGCGCGGCTTCGCGAGCGGCCATGAGCGCCTCGGCCGCAGCCTCGCGGTCGCGGAGGTCGGAGAGGTGGATCAGGAAGACCGGCTCGCCGTCCGTGCTTGGAACCGGCAGCACGGTGAGGTCCGCGGGGACGGATGCGCCGTCAGCGTGGATGACGAACAACCTCAGCCGCTGGCCGAGAGAGCCGACGTGGCCCTCCTCGACATACCGCGCGAGTTTGCTGCGGTGCTCGTCGCGGTAGCGCGGTGGCACAGCGAAGTCCGAGAACCGGGTGCCGACGATCGCCTCGGCGTCGCGCCCGAGCACGCGGGCGACGGCAGGGTTGGCGTCGAGGACGGTGTCGGTCGCGTCGACGGTGATGACCGCGTCGGGGAGCGCGTCGAGAACCGAGCGGAGCATGGCGCGGCTCGACCGCAGGGCGGCCTCGGAGCGGTGCCGCTCGGTCACGTCGCGCGTGACGCTCACGACGCCGACGACGCCGCCGGCTCCGATGAGCGGCATCCGCGTCGTCAGCCCCATGCGCGGGATGCCATCGGCGCGCATGATCGGGTGCTCGGTGTCGAAGATCGGCTGGCCGGTTTCCAGAATCGGAAGGCGGCTGTGCAGCATCGCCTCGGCGGCCGCAGGCTCGAAGACCTCGCAGGGCATCTTGCCCAGGAGCTCGGCCGTGCTCGCGACGCGCGTGTCCACGACGCCTGCGGCGTTGCCCATGATGAACCGACCGTCGCAGTCGACGGCAAAGATGGCGTCCGGGATGGCGTCGATGACGGTCTGGAGCAGACGGCCGTTCTGCTCGGCCGCGTCGAGGGCCGCGACGAGCGCCCGCTCTGCGGCGATCTGGGCCCGCATGTCGCGGAGGCTCATCGTGAACGCGGTCCGTCCCGAGACGAGGTCCAGCAGCCGGAAGGTCATTTCGACCGGGACCTCGGTGCCGTCGGCGGCGAGGCCGGTCGTGATCAGGCTCTCAAGGAGTGGGCCCGCCTCGCCGGTTTCGGAGAAGCGGTGCAGCTTGGCAAGATGCTCGCCGCGGAAGCGCTCGGGCAGAATGTGGTCGGCGAGGCGCCGCCCGATAACCTCGTCGGGCGTGAAGCCGAAGAGGTCGGTCACGGCCGGGTTCACGTCCAGCACGACGTCGTGCTCGTCGATGGTGAGGATGACGTCCGGGGTGGCGTCGAGGATGGCGCGGACCTGCGCCTCGCGCTCGGCAACGACGTCGCGGCTGCGGCGGTAGCGACGCAACACGGCTAG
>DASVSE010000246.1:0-2431 GCA_036388235.1 Rubricoccaceae bacterium
GAACGCGTCGGCGTTCATCAGCACCAAGTCGGACGCGTCGAGGCGGGGCGTGCGGGAAATGATGAGCGCCCGCTCCAGGACGTTGCGCAGCTCGCGGACGTTTCCGGGCCAGTCGTGGTCGAGCAGGCGGGCCTCGGCCTCGGGCGTGAAGCCCTCGAAGGGCTTGCCGAACTCGCGCGCGTAGCCTTCGCCGACGGTCTGGGCGATCGCGAGGACGTCGCGGCCCATCCGCCGCAGTGGCGGCAGCTCGACGGAGACGACGTTGATGCGGTACAGCAGGTCCTTGCGGAACGCCTTCTCGGCGACGCGCTCCTGCAGGTTCGCGTTCGTCGCGCAGACGATCCGCGTCGTGACCTTGATGTCGTCAGTCCCGCCGAGGCGGCGGAACTGGCGCGATTCGAGGAACGAGAGCAGCTTGGACTGCAGCGAGAGGCTCATCGAGTCGATCTCGTCGAGAAAGAGCGTCCCGCCGTCGGCGACTTCGAGGAGGCCGGGCTTGGCCGCGCGGGCGTCGGTGAAGGCGCCCTTCTCGTAGCCGAACATCTCGGACTCCAGCAGGTTGTCCGGGAGCGCCGCACAGTTGATCTCGAGAAAGCGCCCCGCCGCCCAGCGGCTCGCGTAGTGCAGGCTCTGCGCGACGAGGTTCTTGCCGGTCCCGGTCTCGCCGCGCACGAGCACGATCGTGTTGGGGATGTCGGCGAGCGTCTCGATCGTGTCGCGGACCCGCTGGACCTCGTCCGAACTGCCGAGGATGCGGCTCGGGGAGTTTTTCTGCTTGCGCTCGCGCTTGATCTCCTGGAGCTCCTGCTTGTCGGCGTAGAGGTCGAGCGCCTTGGAAAGCAGCGCCCGCATCTCTTCGAGGTTGACCGGCTTCTGGAGATAGTGGAACGCGCCCATCCGCATCGCCTCGACCGCCGTCTGGACGGACGAGTGGGCCGTCATCACGATCACGGGTGCCGTCACGCTGCGCGTCCGGAGCGCCTCGATAAGCTGCATGCCCGAGATGTCGGGCATCATCAGGTCCGTGAGCACGAGGTCCGGCACGGTCCCGTCGTCGACGGTCTGAAGGAGCGACTCGGCGGTCGTAAACCCCTTCGTGGCGTAGCCGTCGCGGGCGAGGACGGTCGCGAACAGCTCTCCGATCTTGGGGTCGTCGTCGACGACGAACACGCGCTTTTTGCTCACCGGTCCGGGGGTTGGTGCTCCCGATGGTACGAAAGGAAACGCGCCTGCGGCAGAGGCCCGCCCGAGCTCCGGGGCCGCCCTACCGGGGCCCGACCCAGTCGGCCGTTCCGAGCGCGCGGTCGACCTCGGTCTCGAATGCCGTCAGGGCGCCCTCTCCCTTAAACCCGCGGCAGCCGCCATAGTGCTCCACGCGCGAGGTGCCGGCAGCCGTGCGGACCGTCGTCGTCGCCGTCGGGCCGTCTGTCGAGATCCGCTCACAGGCGTCGTTCCCCCACGTCAGGGCGTCGGGATACGCCGCGTGACCGACCTCAGCCGCCCGAGAGACGAGTCCGGCGACAACAGCGGGGTCGACGCGGCGGACGGCCGTCCCCATCGTCGCGACGTGCCCGAGCCCCTCGAAGACGACGCGGCCGTCGGCGAAGGCGGAGACGGTGTAGGCGGGGCAGCGTCCGTAGCAGGCCGTGCGCTCTAGCGTGACAACGGCCGGCCCGTCGGGCGCCATTGCCCCCGTGGAAGCGCCAGACGGACCGGCTGGCGCGGCGACGCGCCACACGGCGTTGCCGACGTCGTCGGCGACGAGCAGGCCGCCCCGCGTGTCCACGGCCACGCCGACCGGCCGTCCGCGGGCCTCATCGCCAACCAGGAAGCCGGTCAGCACATCGACCGGTGCGCCTGCCGGGCGCCCCCCGGCGAACGGCACGAAGACGACCTTGTAGCCGCTGCGCGGGCGCCGATTCCACGACCCGTGCTGCCCGATATACATGCCCTCCCCGAACGGCAGGCGGCTGTCACCGCTCCACGCAAGCCCGAGCGAGGCCGTGTGCGGCCCGAGGGCGTAGTCCGGCACGACCGCCCGGGCGACGAGGTCCGGCCGGTTGCCCGGGGCGCGCGTGTCCACGTTCGCGCCGTAATAGCTGTAGGGCCAGCCGTAGAAGGCGCCGCGGCGGACGGACGTCATGTAGTCCGGCACGAGGTCCGAGCCCAGTTCGTCGCGCTCGTTGACGGCCGTCCAGAGCGCGCCCGTCGTCGGCTCCCAGGCGAGGCCGACGGGGTTGCGGAGGCCCGTCGCGAACTCGCGCGCCGCGCCGGTCGCCGTGTCGATTTCCCAGACGGCCGCGCGTCCCGCCTCGACGTCCATCCCGTCGTCGCCGACGTTGCTGTTGGAGCCGACGCCGACGTAGAGGTGCTGCCCGTCGGCGCTCGCGATGAGGCTTTTGGTCCAGTGGTGGTTGATCGTCCCCGCCGG
>DASVSE010000247.1:0-1967 GCA_036388235.1 Rubricoccaceae bacterium
GCTGAGCGCGTTCGCCCGCCGCGACGGCGGGATGGGCCGGACGGACCGCTCGATGCGCACGTCGGACATGCTGGTCATCGTGGACTCGCTGACGGCGGTCGGCGCGGCGCGGCGCGACACGTTTGCCGCGATCCTCGCCCGCGGCGGCCGGATGCCCGGCGACGTGACGCTGGTCTCGTCCCTCGATCTGGGGCTCCCGGCCGCCCTTCCGGCTTCGCCGGATGCCGAGCTAGCACCAGGTATAGCTCGTAGAGCAGCGAGCGGGACGCCGCGTATTGCGCCGGAGCGGGCCGTCCTCGCCGGCCTCTCGGACGCCGAGCGGATGGTCGTGCTCGACCTGGCCGCACAGCGGATGCGGACCGTCCGGGGCGCGGCCGAGACGGCCGCGACGGCCGCCGAGTGGGACCGGCAGCAGGCAGACCGCTACCGCGTCGAGATCTACAAAAAGAACTCGATCGCACTCGCGTGCCTCGTCTTCGTACTCGTCGGCGTGCCGCTCGGGCTGTCCGTCTCGCGGGCCGGCGTCGGGCTGGTCGCGTCGCTGGCCGTGTTCGTGTTCCTGTTTTACTGGATCACGCTCGTGCAGGGCGAGAAGCTGGCCGACCGCGAGATCCTGCCGCCGTGGCTCGGCATGTGGGCGGCAAACGCCATCATCGGCGTCTTGGGGGCGTATCTCTTCGCCCGCGAGGCGCTCGACCCGGCCCTGCCGGACCCGATCCGCGC
This sequence comes from Rubricoccaceae bacterium, assembly GCA_036388235.1. GTDB lineage: Bacteria > Bacteroidota > Rhodothermia > Rhodothermales > Rubricoccaceae > DASVSE01. The sequence goes on from DASVSE010000247.1 coordinate 724, forward strand.
GCTCGCCGGCCGCTTCTCGAAGCGCGACTGACGCTCCGGGTCCTTCGGGACGCGCTCCGGAAGCGTCGGGGTGCATTCCGCGGGCTTCCGGGCACGCTCCGAAGGCTTCGGGATGCATTCCGGAGGCTCCGGGATGCATTCCGGAGGCTCCGAGATACACTCCGGGGGCTCCGGGAGGGTATCCGCGGGCTTCGGGAGGCGCTCCGGGCGCGTCGGGAGGCGCTCCGGGCGCGTCGGGACGGGGTTCACGAGCGTCCGGCGCGGTACCATTCGGCCCCTCCTGCCTCGCCTCATGCTCGTTCTCGTCCCCACGCCGGTCGGCAACCTCGAAGACATCACGATGCGGGCCCTCCGCGTGCTCCGCGAGGCTGCTGTCGTCGCGTGCGAGGACACGCGGACGACGGGCGTGCTACTCTCGCACTACGGCATCACGACGCCGCGGACGAGCTTCCACGTCCACAACGAGCACGGCAAGGCCGGGAGCCTCGTCGGGCGGATGCTCGGGGGCGAGACGGTCGCGCTGTGCTCGGACGCCGGCACGCCGGGCATCTCGGACCCCGGCTTCCTGCTCGTGCGGGCCGCCGTCGAGGCCAGCGTGCGCGTCGAGGCGCTGCCGGGCCCGACGGCCTTCGTGCCGGCCCTCGTCGCGAGCGGCCTGCCGTGTGACCGGTTCGTCTACGAGGGCTTCCTGCCGCACAAGAAGGGCCGCCAGACACGCCTCAAGGCGATCGCTGCCGAGCCGCGGACGGTCGTGCTGTACGAGAGCCCGCACCGCCTCGTGCGCCTGCTCGGTGAGCTGGCCGAGCACTGCGGGCCCGAGCGCCAGGCCTCCGTGGCCCGCGAGCTGACCAAGACGTTCGAGGAAAACCGCCGCGGCACGCTCGCCGACCTCGCGGCCCACTACGGCGCACAGGACAAGGTCCGCGGCGAGATTGCCGTCGTCATCGGCGGGTCGGACGAGAAACCGCCCCGCGAGCGCGCAGAGCGCCGCCGCGCGGAGTAGCCTTTCCCAGTTCCGCCCCACTGCCCATGCGCCTGCTGCTTGCCTCCGCCCTCTTTGCCGCTCTGCCGGCCTGCGCCCAGACTGCTCCGCCCATGCCGCCCCCCGCTCCGCCGCCCGTCGGCTCCGAATCCGTCGACGCGTCGGCATCCGATGCCGAAGCGCGCGTCCGCGAGATCGTCGCCCGCGACGGCGTCCACGTCGTTCACTTCTGGGCGCCGTGGTGCGACAACTCGACGGCCGA
>DASVSE010000248.1:0-2702 GCA_036388235.1 Rubricoccaceae bacterium
CCGGCGCACGCTCACGGCCGGCGACCGAGCGCTCGCGCGACGTTTCCAGTCGGCGCTCGCCAATGATCCGAGTGGTGCGACAGGACTGACGCTTTATGTTCACAACGGCGCAGTCTCGATCTACGGGACCGTTCCCAATGAGGCAGTCCGCGAGGCAGTCGTCACGCTGGCCGCCGCGCAGCCCGGCGCGCGCCGAATCGTAGACCACCTCACGCTTACCGGCACCTGACAGCGATCTTGGCGGGACACCCGCCTCGTTGCCTGATGCCGGCTCTCCTCGACGCAGTTGCCGTCCTCGGGCACGACCGTGCCGCCTTCCTCGCGGCGTACGACGCGCTTACATCTGCAGAGCGCACCTTCCGTCCGTCCGATGGCGCCTGGACGGCTGACGATGTCGTGCAGCATCTCGTCAAAGCCGAAATGGGCACGCTGGCGATTCTGGAGAAGCAGGTCGCCGCAGGACCGGCACGTCGCGAGGTCGGCGACGCCTCCGAGGAGCGGCTCGCCGCCGTTGTCGCCTTTCTCCGGTCGGACGGCCGCACGACGATGCCGGCGGCCGCCGAGCCCTTTATCACCCCCGACAGCCCTCCGGATGCCGGCTGGCGCCAGCGCCTCGGCGCCCTGCAGGCCGACTGGCTACGCCTTGCCGACGCCCTCCCGAGCGACCTTGAGCCCGTCCCTCTGATGAGCCATCCACGCGCGGGCAGCCTCACGGCTGAAGGCGCTGCGCGGTTTATCGCTGCCCACCTCGACCACCACACGCGGCAGCTGACCCGCATTCTTGCGGCCGCGCGTGCCTGACGCGGGTGTCTGGACCGAGTCATCCTGCGTCCGCGCCCCCTGGGTAGACTTTGATGGAGTCGTAGCGGCGAAGCTCGACGGAACCTGGCTTCGCTCCTCGGGGCTTGCGCACGTCACACGCGCGGCAGACGTGGACATCCACCTTGCCGGTCGCCTTGCCGGCTTTCGAGTGCTTCGCCGCCAGCTCGGCCGCGCGCTTGACGACGCTTCGTGGCACCTCGCCTCCCTCGGGCTGCCGCACGACGACGTGGCTGCCCGGCGTCCCACCTCCGACATGTAGCCACACGTCCTGAGGGGCAGCGACTTTGAACGTCAACCAGTCGTTGTCTTTCGCGCTGCGCCCGACGAGGACCTCGTATCCGTCGACGTCGTGTGTATCCCAGCCGTCGGGCTGAGGACGTTCGGGGCGAGGCATTGGGCGGTGAGGGTGCGAGTCGCCGAAACTACCCCTGCAGGCGGTAGGTTGGGCCTATTCCTACCCCTCTGCGCTCCTGGAGACCCTCCTTACACACTCCATCGAAGCTGCTGCGACCGTTCTCCGTCGTGGGGGTCTGTCGGCCTTTCCAACCGAGACCGTCTATGGGCTCGGCGCCGTCGCGTCCAATGCGCAGGCCGTCGAAGCGGTGTTCATGGCGAAAGGCCGGCCGGCTGACAATCCGCTCATCGTGCACATCGCCGATGTGGAATCGCTGGATGCAATAACGGACTTGAGTGACGATGCCCGCGCATTGCTCGTGGCCTTCGCCCCGGGACCGCTCACGCTCGTCGTCCCGCTGGCGCATTCCCTCCCGGATGCGGTCACAGCGGGGCGCCAGACGGTTGCCGTCCGCATTCCGGGCCACGAAACCGCGCGTGCGCTCATTCGAGCGGTCGGGTCACCCCTCGTCGCCCCGAGCGCCAACCGCTCGGGGCGCCCCAGCCCGACGACGTGGCAGGCTGTCCGCGACGACCTCGACGGCCGTATCGACGCCATCCTGATGGGTGCCCCGACGTCCGTCGGGATCGAGTCGACCGTCGTGGACGTGACCGAGCGTGTGCCAGTCGTCTTACGGCCTGGGGCCGTTACGCTCGCACGCCTTCGGGAGGTCGTACCGGAGACACGTGAGGCGACGGGCGGCGATGACATCGCCCGCTCACCCGGAACGCGGCACCGCCACTACGCACCCACCGCCCGGGTCCGCCTCATCGACGTCCCCGAGCCGGCGCCCGACGCGGCGTACATCGGTCTCGATGCGCCCCCTCCAGGCTATGGGCTCGTGAAAACCTGCGCCTCGGTCGAGGTCTACGCCCGGGCCGTGTTCCACCTGTTTCGCCAGGCAGATGCGCGTGGCTTCACCCGCATCGATGTGCAACGGGTGCACGACGACGGCCTCGGCAGGGCGCTCATGGACCGCCTCCTCCGAGCCGCCGAGTAGACGCTAGGGCGCCGTCTGGGCCGTGGGCGTCTCGGGGGTCCCCGACGTCCACTGGAAGCCCCAGCGGGGGCCGAAGAACATCAGCACCAGGAGTACCAACCACAGGCCGTGGGCAATGCCGATGCCCATCGATACGCGCTTGGCATCGGCTGGCTGACCGCCCGAGAGGCGCGCCCACGCGGGCTGGATGAGCAGCACCTGCACGAGCACGAGCGCCAGCCCGAGGAGCAGGCTCGTGTGGTACGTCGGGCCGTAGACCGAGAAGCCGCCGCCGACGAAGAAGTTGGCAATCGCGGCCGCATAGAACAGGATGATCGCGATCGTCATCACCTGGACGGCCCGGTTGCCGGCCTGCCGGATCTCCTCGGAGCCAGCGAGTGGGCCGCCGCCAGCGAGTGCCTTCGCGAGAAACTGGACGCGGAGCGTAAGCCCGAACCAGACCGTCACGAGGATGATGTGGAGCAGGACGAGGACGACGTGGAACGG
>DASVSE010000249.1:0-4429 GCA_036388235.1 Rubricoccaceae bacterium
CTTTCGACACGTTCCACGACCTCTACGTCGCCCAACTCCAGGACCTCCGCAGCGCGGAAGATCAGTTGACCGCCGCACTCCCCATGATGGCTGAGGCGGCCACGCACCCCGAGCTCAAGCGCGGGTTCGAGATGCATCTCGAGCAGACCCTCGTGCAGCGCGACCGTCTCGACCAGATCCTGACCTCGCTCGGGGCCAGCCCCAACGGCGAGACGTGCCAGGCCATGAAGGGCCTCGTCAAGGAGGGCAACGAGATGATCGCGGCCAACGGCGACGACTCGGTCCGCGACGCGGGTCTCATCGCGGCCTCGCAGCGCGTCGAGCACTACGAAATCGCCGGCTACGGGACCGTCGCGACGTTCGCCAAGCAGCTCGGGCGGACCGAGGACCTGCCGCTGCTGCTTCAGTCGCTCGAAGAGGAAAAGGCGACCGACGAGAAGCTCACGACGATCGCCGAGCAGGTCGTCAACCCGGACGCGGCGCGCGCCTGACGCCCGGACTCCGACGGACGAGCGCCCCGCCTGGAAGGTCCAGGCGGGGCGCTCGCTGTATAACCCGGTGGGATCAAGTTGCGTCGGAGACTGCTGCGATGAGCTCTTCAAAGTCGACGTCGGCCGCCGCGGGCGTCTCGGCGTCGGCGACGCGGCGGAGGTAGGCGAGCGCGGCCTCGTTGTCGGCCGGGTTGACGGACGCGACCGTGTCGCTGGGCACGACGAGCCGGAAGTCGCGCATGTTGGCATCGATCGCCGTCGCGAGCAGGCACACGTCCCCGGTGAAGCCGGCCAGCACGAGGGTCTGCGTGCCGAGGTGGGCGAAGACCGTTTCGAGCGGCGTCTGGAAGAACGCCGAGTGCTTCGGCTTCAGCACCACGTAATCCTCGGGCCCGGGCCGGATCCGGCTGGCGAGGTCGCGCGCGGGCGACTCCGGACGGAGCGCGCGTCGGACGACTGCGCTGAAGTCGTCCTGCCAGCGGCCAAAGTTGTCGTTGGCGTAGACGACGGGCACGCCGGCGCCACGCGCTCTCCGGACGAGCCCGACCATCCGCTCGATGGCCGGGCGCGCCTGTTCGAGCAATTGGTCGCCGTCCGGAAAATCAAAGTCTGAGACCACGTCCACCAGAAGCAGGGCGACGGGACACGTGTCGGGGGCGAGCCCGTGGAGATCGGCGTTGCGGGCGGGGACAGGAGGCAACGGCTTAACGGCGAAAGAGGGGAGACGGCGTGGGTAGACCGGCGAGGTGCGGCCGGAGCACGGTTCGTGCGGGCGACAGAGTGACGCCCATTGCCGCGATGAAGCGAAGACGCACGGTGAGTTCGCCCACTCCTGAGTCTCGGCGTGGATCCTCTACCTGTGGGGCAGCCGGCGTTGGATGACGCGCTCGTAGGGGCACCCCCGGTCCTGAGCGCCCCCGAAACCGCCGCCCGCCGCTCCGGTTCAGCACGAGACTGCGTGTCCCGTCCGACCCTTCTGAGTTCCATGTCCGACCTTCCTGCCCGCGGCGTCCAAGGCGCCGCTACGATCGGCCGCCACCCGCTCCACCCGATGCTCATCCCGTTCCCGATCGCCCTGCTTACGGCAGCGCTCGGGACCGACGTCGCCGGTCAGCGCAGTCCAGACCCGTTCTGGCCTCGCGCCTCGCGCCTGCTGCTGACGAGCGGCTTGGCGACAGGCCTCGCCGCCGGCGCGGTCGGTTCGCTGGACTATGCCACGATTGAGCGCGCTCGGGCGGTCACGGCGGGGCGGCTACATGCCATCGGCAACGTCGCCGCGCTCGGGCTCACGGCGGCGAACCTGTTTGCCCGGCGCGACCGCCCACGCCGCATCGTCGCATCGGACGTGGCGCTGACTGCGGCCGTCGCCGGCCTGCTCGCGGTGACGGGCTTTCTCGGCGGCGAGCTCTCGTACCGCTACAAGATCGGCGTCGCCGAGCCCGAGGGACCTCAGCTGACCTGAGCGTCTGGCTTGGCCAAGGCGCCCGGGCCAGCGCGCTGGAGAAACGGCACCAGCACACTGTTGACCTCGTCGGCCGCCTCCACCTGGACCGTGTGGCCCGCATCCGGAATCCGGTGGACGCGGGCGTTCGGGGCGACGCGGTCGAGCCCGTCGAGCAGGTCGAGCCCGAGCGCGGGATCGCGCTCGCCCCACACCACGAGCGTCTCGGCGTCGGTCGGGGCCTCGCCGAACGCGCGAGCGCCGGGCAGGCGGAGGGCGCGGTAGTAGTTCAGCGCGGCCGTAAGCGCCCCCGGCGGGCGCAACGCGGCGATGTAGCGGTCGATGTCGTCTTCGAGCAGGGTCTCCTGCCGGGCGTGGACGGCGCGGATGGTCTGTCGGAGCAGTGCGAAGCCGCCTGCGGCGAGGACCCACTCGGGCACGACGGGCAGCTGGAACGCGGCGGCGTACAGGCTCCGGATCATCTGGGGCGGGCGGCGGACGCGCTCGGCCCACAGCGCGAGGTGCGGCGCGTTCATCACCACGAGCCGGCCGAGCAGGTCCGGGTGGTGGGCCGCAAAGGCCCACGCCACAATGCCGCCCCAGTCGTGCCCGACGACGTGCGCCCGCGCATGCCCGCTCTCGCGCACGAGCCCCGCGACGTCGCCCACGAGGCGCTCATTCCGATAGGCCTCGACACTCGCCGGGCGGCCCGAGCGCCCGTAGCCGCGCATCTCGGGGACGAGGACCGAAAAGCCCGCGTCGACGAGTGGGCTGAGCTGGTGGCGCCACACGTGCGGGCTCTCGGGAAAGCCGTGCAAGAGCACGACCGGCGGGCCGTCACCAGCCGTCTGGACGTGCAGGTCGACGCCGTCGCCGCGGACCGTTCTGGTCCGAATGGGGGGAATGCGCATCGGGAACGGCCGCTCGTGTGCCGTGGCACCCCCGCCCCGCTCCAGGGTTTCGCGTCCGATACGCGGTCAGGCGTCTCCCGACCGGGTCAGGCGAACCGCCCCGCCGCAACGGCGACGTCGGCCTCGGCGAGGCGCTCGGGCGTGCCGACGTCGAGAAAGCGGTGCGGCGTGGCCCCGCCATCGAACACGTCCACGCGGGCGCCGCGGGCCGCTTCGCGGAGGTAGACGTCCATGACCGAAAAGACCGCGGACGGCTCGGCTGCGAGTGCCGGGACGAGGCTCGGGCTGCACGCATGGACGCCGCAGAAGTCGACCTCGCGCACCTCTCCACGCGTCGCCCGGACCGTTCGCCGCTCCCCGCGTGCAACGAACCCGACGAGGCCATCGGCGTCGACGAGCAGCGTCCGGTCGGTCGTCGCCGGCGCGACGGCGAGCGTCGCGAGCGCCCCCGAGGTGGACTGGCGCGTCATCAGGTCGGCAATGTCGACAGTCGTCAGCAGGTCCGCGTTGTGGACCACGAACGGGGCGCCGGAGGGTAGAAGTGCCGCCGCCTGGCGGATGCCGCCGCCCGTTTCGAGCGGCGCGCCGGGCTCGACACTCACAACGGCGCGGTCGGCCCATGTCGCCTCGGCGACGTAGCGCTCGACCTGATCCGCGAGGTGCGACGCCGTCACGACGATCCGGTCAGCGCCGGCATCGAACAGGCGCCGGGCGACGCGCTCCAGCATGGGCACGCCGCCGACGGGCACGAGCGCCTTCGGGATGCGGTCGGTGAGCGGGCGGAGGCGCGTGCCGTAGCCGGCGGCGAGAAGGATCGCGTCCATCGGAGCGGGGCAGGCGGGGCGGCAAGATCGCCCGAGCGCGGCAACGCCGGTGGCACACCTCGCGCCGGGGCGAGCTTCGGGACGTGGGGGCTGGACGGCCGCGAGAGTGGCACCCCTTTTGGAAGACCCTCTGCTGTCCCCGCCTCGGCCCTCTGGCCAGCGATGGACCGCCCCGCGGGAACGCGGGCGACCCCCACAGCCCCGCTGAAATGTCTCAGAGCCGTCTCACTCTGCCCCTCCCGGCCCATCCGGGGAGCCGCCCGCCCGGTGCTGCACGTGCCTGACGCTGCCCACGACGTTTTCGCGTCCGCCTTCCGCGAGGCGCGGCCCGGCGTCGCCATCGTCGGTGCCGGTGCCGTCGCGCGGGCGCTGGCGCTGCGGCTCGCCGACCGAGGCTACCCGGTCCTCGGCGTCGTCTCGCGGACGCTCGGGCCGGCCGAGGCGCTTGCCCGGCAGGTTGGCGCGCCGGTCGCGTCGGACCACCTCGGAGACCTGCCGGCGGCGGCCGGGCTCGTCCTGCTGTGCGTGCCCGACAGTGAGCTGCCCGACCTCGCCGAGACCCTTACGGGCGTGCGCCGGCCGTGGGGACAGACCGTCGTCGCGCACACGTCGGGCGCCATGCCGGCCGCGGTTCTGGACCCGCTCGCGGCCGAGGGCGCGACCGCCCTCGCGTTCCACCCGCTCCAGGCGCTCACGCGCCGTGCGGATGCCCACGCCCTCGACGGGGCGTACGTCGGCGTCGAGGGCGAGCCGCAGGCCGTC
>DASVSE010000250.1:0-3704 GCA_036388235.1 Rubricoccaceae bacterium
GACGCGATGGCGATGCGCCCGTCCTTGCGTGCGACGGTGAGGGTAGACAAAAGAGGCGGGGTTAGAGGTACACGACCGACGCGATGGCGAAGTAGACGCTCAGCCCGACGATGTCGTTGAGCGTCGTCACGAACGGGCCCATCGCGGAGGCGGGGTCCACGCCGGCACGGCGCAGCAGAAACGGCACGACGGCCCCGTTGGCCGTCGCAAGGACGATGACGGCGAGGAGCGTCAGCCCGACCGTGAGGGCGAGTCTGGCCGGGTCGCCGACGCCCATCAGGACGACCACGGCGCCGATGGCAAGCCCGAGCACGGCGCCGTTGAGCAGCGCGACGAGCATCTCCTTGCCCAGCCGCGTCAGGCCGTCGCTGAGGCGCAGGTCGCCCGACGTAAGGCCTTGCACGGCAATCGCCGCGCTCTGAATGGCGGCGTTCCCACCGGTCGCGGTGACGAGCGGGATAAACGTCGCGAGGACGATCGCGCGGGCGAGCGCGCCCTCGAAGCCCTGGATGACGAGGCCCGACACGAATGCGCCGGCCATGCCGACGGCCAGCCACGGCAGCCGTCCGCGCGAGACGGCGAACACGGACGACGACAGCTCCTCGTCGCCCGTAATACCCACGGCCCGCTGCAGGTCCTCCTCGGCCTCCTCGCGGATGACGTCCACGACGTCGTCAATCGTAATCCGCCCAAGCAGGCGGCCCGACGCAGACACGACGGGGAGCGCGACGAGGTCGTAGCGCTCCATGAGGCGAGCGACCTCCTCCTGGTCCACGTCCACACCGACCGTGACCGGATCATCGTCCATGACGCTCGCAATGGGCGTCTCGGCCTGCGAGAGCAGGATGCTCGTGAGGGCGACGACGCCCACGAGGCGGCCGTCGGCGTCGACGACATAGACCGCGTAGACCGGATCGACCGTGTCAGCCTTGGCGCGGACGGCCTCGGTCGTCTCGGCGACGGTCGCGGCGTCGCGGACGGAGACCAGCTCGGTCCCCATGAGTCCGCCGGCCGTGTCCTCGTCGTAGCGCAGCAGCGCCTCGACGTCGTCAGCGTCTTCGAGCTGCGTGAGAACCGTCTCGGCGCGCGCCTCGTCGACGTCGGCGATAACGTCGGCCGCGTCATCGGTGTCGAGGTGGTCCAGCAGCTCAACGAGTTCGCGCGTCGTGAGACCCTCAAGGAGGTCCGCGCGGTCGGCTGAGTCCAGTTCGGCGACGGCCTCGGACGTGCCCTCGCCGGGCATCCACCGGACGACCTGCTGGGCGGCTTCCTCGGGCAGGTGCGCGAGCAGGTCCGCGAGGTCAGCCGAGCGGAGGTCGGCGACGAGGTTGAGGACCATGCCCTTCTGCCCGCCCTCAACGAGCGCCGCGACGTCGTCCACGAGGCCGTCGCGGACGTCGAGGTCGGCAGAGTCGAGGGCGGCGAGGTCGGGCACGGGCAGGGCGGGGCGGGCTGGCAAGATCGCCTATGCCGGACTGCCTACGCGTTCGCCTCGGGGGGCGTTGCGGCTCCGGCAAGCGCCTGCGCAAGGGCGACGAAGTCGGCGGGGGAGACGGCTTCGGGACGCAGCGTTTCGAATGTGGCCGGCATCTCGCGCCCGACGGCGGCAAAGAGCGGCGCGACGCTGTTGCGGAACATCTTGCGCCGCTGCCCGAAGGCGGCCTTCACAACGCGCTGGAGCGCCTCGAACGGCACATCGGGCGCCGTGACGCCGAAGTCGATGGCGACGACGGCGCTCTCGACGGCCGGGGGCGGGCGGAAGGCGTGCCGCGAGACGTCGAAAAGCGCCGTCGCCCGGGCGAACAGCTGGAAGTAGACCGAGAGGGTCCCGTACGTCTTTGAGCCGTGGGGGGCGACGAGGCGCTCGGCCACCTCGCGCTGCACCATCACGACGGCCCGGCCGATGTGGGGCCGCGCGTCGAGGAGCGAGAAGAGGATCGGGCTCGTGATGTAGTACGGCAGGTTGCCGACGACCGTCAGCGGCGTCCCCTCGCCCGCCTCTGCATGAATCGCCCGCCAGTCGACCTCCAGCACGTCGGCCTCGCGGAGGTCGAGGCGCGGAAAGCGAGCACGAAGGTGCGCGACGGCCTCGGGGTCGACTTCAAGGGCTGTGAGGTTCGGGTAGGACCGCATGAGGTCGGCCGTGAGGACGCCCTCGCCCGGCCCGATCTCGACGACGTGCGAGCCTGCGGGTGCCCGGACGGCCTCGGCGATGGCCTGGACGACAGCCGCGTCGGTCAGGAAGTGCTGGCCGAGGCGCTTTTTGGGTCGGACGGACACGGGCGGAGCGGCCAGGATACCGCCACGCGCCCGGCGCTCCGGCTAGCGAACCGTCTTGCGGCGGTTGCGGACGTAGTCCTCGAAGAGGAACCCGCCGAGGTCGTCGAGGCGCGAGTAGTAGGCGCGGCCCTTGTTGGTCTCGGTCAACTGGCGCACGAAGTCCTGAAGGGCCGGATCGCGGGCGATCATGAACGTCGTGATCGGGATGCCCTCGCGGCGCGCCATTGCGCCCTGGTCGAGGACCTTGTTCACGATCTGGCGGTCGAGGCCGTACGGGTTCTTGTAGAGCCGGCCATTGACGAAGTGCGCGGACGGCTTGCCGTCCGTGATCATAAAGATCTGCTTGTTGCGGTTTTTGCGTCGCTTGAGGATCGTCCGGGCACGCTCCAGCCCGGCCCGCGTGTTGGTGTGGTACGGCCCGACTTGCAGAAACGGGAGGTCCTTGATCTCGACCTCCCACGCGTCGTCGCCAAAGGCGACGATGTCCAGCGTGTCCTTGGGGTACCGCGTCGTGATGAGTTCGGCGAGCGCGAGGGCCGTCTTGCGAGCCGGCGTGATGCGGTCCTCGCCATAGAGGACCATCGAGTGCGACAGGTCGATCATCAGGACCGTTGCGACGCTCGTGTGGTGGTCCGTCTCGAAGACCTCGAAGTCGTCGGGCTCGAGCGAGAACTCGGAGTTGCGGCGGTAGGCGTTCGAGAGCGTCGCCGTGACGTCGAGGTCGGCGACGGAGTCGCCGAAGGAGTACGGGCGCGTCTCGGGCTGGCGCTCGTCGCCGGTCCCGGCGAAGGGCGTCTTGTGCGTTCCGCGGCCAGCCTTGCGGAGGTCGCCGAAGATGTCGTCGAGCGCGCGCTCGCGGAGGCCGCGCGTGGTCTTGCCGGTCACCTTCACCTCGCCGGTCTGCTCGTCGCGGTCGATGAAGCCGCGGTTTTTGAGCTCCTCGATAAAGTCGCCGAGGCCCATGCCCTCGTCCGAGATGCCGTACTGCTTGTCGACGGCCGTGAGCCAGCGGAGCGCCTCATCGGCGTCGCCGCCGGTGTGCATGAGGAGCTGCTGGAAGAGGTCGAAGAGGGTGTCGAAGGTGGTGCGGCCGGCGGCGTGGCGCGCGGCGTCCCACTCGGAATACTGGAAGGTCATCGGTCCCCGGTGTCGTGTGGCGTGCTCACCCGGAACGGCGCGCATCGTTCCGCGCGTGCGCAGGGTTCAGAACGGAAACGCCCCGCCTCGGACATTCCGAGGCGGGGCGCAGAGGCCGGGCGGGCGGCGTCAGTCGGGCAGGCCGTAGGCGCGGGCGACGGCGGCGTAGTCTGTCAGGTCGACACCCTGCTTGGCGGCCGTCGCCGGGACGGTCACGACGCGGAGCTCAAGGCGGTCGGCGCCTTGCGGGTCGCCGGCCGCGTTGGAGCGCTGCGGTGCGATGGCGT
>DASVSE010000251.1:0-6706 GCA_036388235.1 Rubricoccaceae bacterium
CCCCCACGTCGTCCACCCCCCCCGGCAGGAACGTCGCGACGTGCAGTCCGGCGTCAGCGTTGTGCACCGCGAGCCGTCCCCCGCAGTGCTGCTCCAGCCCGTCGAGCAGCGTCGCCCTGCGGCGGAGGTACACCCCGCGCATGCGACGGACGTGCCGCGCGTAGTGCCCCTCGCGGAGAAAGTCGGCAAGGGCGAGCGGGTACAGCGTCGGGGAGAACAGGTCGAGCGCCTCTCGCGCGGCGACGAACGCGTCCCAAAGCGCCGGAGGGACGACGAGGTAGCCCACGCGGAGCGCGGGAAACATCACCTTGCTGAATGTGCCCACGTACACCACCCGCCCCCCCGGGCTCACTCCCTGGAGCGCCCCGAGTGGGCGGCTCACGTACCGGTATTCGCTGTCGTAGTCGTCCTCGATGAGCCACGCTCCCTCCCGTTCGGCCCAGTCGATGAGGGCGAGCCGCCGCGCAGCCGACATCGAGGCGCCCAGGGGGTACTGGTGCGACGGGGTGACATAGACGGCTCGCACGCCCGCGCCCCGCACGGCCAGCGCCTTGACGTCGAGGCCATCCCCGTCGACGGGCACCGGCACAGGTTCGGCTCCGCCTGCCGTGAGCGCGACACGGGCACCGGGGTAACCCGGCTCTTCCAGCGCGACGCGCTCGCCTCGCCCGAGGAGCACGGCGCCGCAGAGCTGGAGCGCCGCCTGTGACCCCGAGACGACAAGGACCTGGCCGGCCTCGCATTGCACGGCGCGCGTCGTCCGGAGGTGCTCGGCGACAGCCTCGCGGAGCTCCCATGGGCCCGCAGGGTCACCGTAGGCCATGTGTTCCGGAGTGAGGGCATGCGCGCGCCGGGCCACGGTCCGCGCCCACAGCGCGTGCGGGAACGCGTCCAGCGCGGGCTGGCTGACCCGGAACGGGCGCAGGACTCCCTCATCCCACGGACGTGGGCTGGGCACTGGGCTACGCCCGGCAGGACGCTCACTCTGTGACCGATCTGAGGCGCCGGCAGTCCGCAGCGTGTCGTCGGGGAGGGCGGCGCTCACGTACGTGCCCGACCCCGCCCGGCCCTCGAAGTACCCCTCGTGCCGGAGCTGTTCATAGGCGGTCAGCACAGGAAGCCGCGACACGCCGAGTTCGTCCGCGAGCGCACGCGTCGAGGGCACGCGCTGCCCCGGGCGGAGGTGCCCACTCAGGACGGCCTCGCGAAGCCGCTCGTAGATCTGGCGATAGAGGGGCGCCTCGTCACCCCGCGCCAGTGGGACATGCGGAAGGATCTGCGGGCTCGCTGACCGCTTCATAGGAGTGCTGCACGAGAAGTGGTCATTCCAGAAACATAGTAAATGGCGCTCGACGGAGAACCACTTCCGCCCCTATCGTGCTGACTCGGACACCCCTCAATCGACCGACGCCCACCGCTTCGACCCCCGCCGCCATGGCTACCCCTGCCCCTGCAGCCACGCAGGCCGACACCAGCCGCCACCGGGCGCCTGACCCGGCATCCCGTCCCGTCGTCTTCCGCGCGGGCGTGGAGCACCTCGGCGAACTCGCCGCCCTCTTCGACGCCTACCGCACGTTCTACCGTCGGCCCTCTGACCTCGACGGCGCCCGACACTTCCTGCGCGAGCGTCTCGCTGGCAACGAGTCTGTCGTCTTCGCCGCAAGGCACCCCGAGACTAACGGGCTCGCCGGGTTCACCCAACTCTACCCCACGTTCTCATCGGTGCGGATGCGGCGGGTGTGGACCCTCAACGACCTCTTTGTCGCCGAGGATGCACGCGGGCGTGGGGTCGCGCGGGAGTTGATGGCGGCGGCTCGGGCATTCGCGGTGGAGACCGGGGCGGCCTCGATCCAACTCGAGACGGAGCAGGCGAACGCACCGGCGCAGGCGCTCTACGACGGGCTGGGCTATGGGCGCAGCAGCGGATCTGTGCACTACGAGCTCATGCTGGAAGGCGCGTGAGCGATCCGACCGTCAGTGTGCTTGATTTACCTACGCTCAAGAGGGCAGCGAACCACCTTAGTGGAATTGTACATGAGTGCTAATATCCGAATCTGGCTTTTGCTCAGTCCGCTCATTTTGGGAGGTACAGCTGCCTGTGGTGGTGCAGACGCTTCTGACGAGCGAGCAGGAGTCATGGAGATCACCCAGCAAGCGTGCGACGCCTTCCGGACCGGTGACGTCGCAGCTGTGGAGCGGATCTTGGCACCAACGTTCACGCTGGTAAACAGCAACTCGACGGTTCAGGACCGAAGTAGCGTTGTGGCGGAGGTTCGAAACCGAGAGCCGCAGTATCAGATTTTCAGAAATCACTCGATGATAGCGACTGTCTACAGTGATGCGGCGGTGGTTCAGGGGATCACGCACGTGAAGGGGACAGCCGGCGGCCAGCCGTTTGAAGCAGAGGTTCGGTTCACGGACACCCTGATCAAAACGGATGGACAGTGGCAGCTGGTGGTAAGCCACGTGACGGGAATGCCGGCTCCCGCGGACACAACCTGAACGGCGTCTCCACCTCAGCAGAGAGGCCCTGCCCTGGACGAGGCGAGGCCCGGCAGCCGGCCGCGACAGACTGCACGTCCATCCTCCACTCCACGCGGCTCCACGTTAGAGCTGCCCTCCACCAATGACCGCCTCCAACTCTCCTCTGGCCATGCGTTGCCATCTCGTCTTGCTCGCCGCCCTTGCCTTCTTCCTTGCACCCACGGCCGTTGCACAGGGCACCGAGGCGGCACGGGACGGGCAGCACGACTTCGACTTCGAGATCGGCACATGGCACACCCGTCTCTCCCGGCTTGACGCCCCCCTCACCGGCTCGTCGACGTGGCACGAGTACGAGGGAACGACGGTCGTACGGGAGGTGTGGGGCGGCCGCTCAAACCTCGTCGAGTTCGAGGTCGATGGCGCGGCCGGCCACATCGAACTCCTCTCGCTCCGCCTCTACAACCCGGAGACCCGACAGTGGAGCCTCCACGCCGGCAGCGCCCGAAGCGGAACGCTGTTCCCCCCGGTCGTCGGCGAGTTCCGCGACGGGCGGGGGGCGTTCTATGGCGTGGACTCGGTGAACGGTCGGGCGATCCTTGCCCGGTTCGTCGTCTCGCAGGTCGCGCCTGACACATGGCGCTTCGAGCAGGCGTTCTCCGACGACGGCGGGGCGACGTGGGAGGTGAACTGGGTGGTGGACGACACGCGGGTGAGCGACGAGTCCGACGCGGCGCGGTAGGATTCGTAACGCTCAGTCTCGCGGGGGCGGGGAGGGCCGCCGCGAGTTACCCCACGAGGGCCCTGAGGCGCTCCCGAACCGCCTGCGCGTACCCGGCGCGGACAGCCGTTCCAGGGTCCGCCTCCCGGTTCCACTGCATGACCACGGCGTCTCCCGTAAAGCGGGGGATGACGTGAAGCTTCAGGTGCGCCACGAGGTTGTACCCGCCCCCCGCCACGTCGTCCTCCGTGATGTGCGTCACGGCGTCGGCGCCGGAGGCCTCGCGCACGGCGCGGGACACCCGCTGCACGACGTGGATCAGCCGCGCGGCCGTGGCGGCTGGGAGGTCGGGCAGGTGCTCGACGTGCTCGCGTGGCAGCACCATGACGTGGTGCCGGTTGATGGGCGCTCGGCTGACGATGGCGAGGACGAGGTCGTCGCGGTAGACCGTAACGTCGGGCTCGTCGAAGTCGCAGAAGGGGCAGTCCGCTTTTCGCATGGTGCGAGGGGTTTGTCCGCCACCGAACCCGGCGAGGCGCGGCGTCAGGGCGCCTCGGCAGGGTCCGGGTTGCGGGTCCACGAGCCGTACATCGGGTTCGGGAGCACCCAGAAGCGCCGCCCGAACTGGGCCTCAGCGGCAGCCGCTGTCGTCTGGCTCAGCGCTGGGAAGTCCTGGATGTTGTCCCCGACCCACATCACGACGCGCAGCGGCGGCAGGCCGGCCGTACCCGTCTGGACGGCCTCGAAGCGTGGGTTCTTGTCACTCGGGCCGGTCTGGCACAGCACGGCGTCGGGGGCCACGCCGACGGCTGAGAGGTTAGCCCGCGTCTCCCCACACGTCGCCTCGCTGCGGTTGGTCACGATCACGACGCGCCCACCGAGGCTGGAGACGAGCCGCGTGAATGCGACGGCTCCGGGGAGCGCGGTCGCCTCCTGGCGCCGAACCCACGCGTCCCACGTCTCGGACGTGAAGCCGAGCCCGAGGGCCGCCCGCTCGCGCTGGTACAGCGAGTTGTCGAGGACCGTCTCGTCAGCATCCAGAATCACGGTCCACGCGGGCGTCGAGACCGTGTCCGCAACGGCGCGGACGTGCTCGCCGGCGAGGCGGTACGTCTGCGCAAAGATCGCGGCGTGCTCGGCGGACGTCCGGGTCCACTGGACTTCGAGGGGCTGCGGGCGGGGCGTCGTGGCCGAGGGCGGGGCAACCACCGGGGCCGTCGTGATGCAGCCGGTGAGCAGCAGGGCGGCTGCGAGGGAGAGGTGTGCGCGCATCGGAAGGCAGGTAGGCGTCGGGCGAAGCTAGGCGCCGCCCGCCGGGCGCGCCCGCTCTCTCGGCCGGTGCGCGCCGGGACCATGGGTCGGGAATCGCCCGGCTGTCCCCAGGAACCGCCACAGATGGGAACCCAAGGCGGGCCGCACGCGCTCCACGCGCCTTCTCGCCTGCACCGCCATGTCCGATATCCCCACCGTCCCGCTCAACGACGGCACCGCCATCCCGCAGCTCGGCTTCGGCACGTGGCAGATCCGTCCCGAGGACGCTGTCGGCGCGGTCTCACAGGCGCTTGAGGCCGGCTACCGCCACATCGACACGGCGCAGATGTACGGCAACGAGCGCGAGGTCGGCGAGGCGGTGCGCCGCTCGGGCCTCGACCGCGCCGACGTCTGGATCACGAGCAAGCTCAACAACGGCTTCCACCGCCCCGACGATGCCCGCCGCGCCTTCGACGCGACGCTCGCGGCGCTCGGCACAGACCACGTGGACCTGTTCCTCATTCACTGGCCCCTCCCGACGCTCTACGGCGGCGACTTTGTCTCGACGTGGAACACGCTCATCGAGTTCGCCCGCGACGGCCGCGCGCGCTCGGTCGGCGTCTCCAACTTCCAGCCCGCGCACCTCGACCGCCTCGCGGCCGAGACGGACCTCGTGCCGAGCGTCAATCAGATCGAGGCGCACCCGTACTTCCTTAACGATGCCGCACGGGCGGCCGGGCACGCCCGCGGAACCGTCACCGAGGCATGGTCGCCTCTGGCGCAGGGCACGATCCTCAAGGACCCCGAGGTCGCCCGCATCGCCGCGTCCGTCGGGCGGACGCCCGCACAGTCCGTTCTCCGGTGGCACATCCAGCGTGGCGACGTCGTCTTTCCGAAGGCGAGCCGCGCCGAGCGGATGCGCGAAAACGCGGCCCTGTTCGACTTTGAACTCAGCGCCGATGCCATGGCCGCCCTCTCGGCCCTCGACCGGGGCCCGGCCGGGCGCGTCGGGCCGGACCCGGACACGTTCGACTACGTCCCGGACTAGTCGGTCGGAGCCGCGACGTGGCCGGCGATCCAGTCGGCCACGTCGGCGATGATGGCGTCGCGCTCGGGTTCTTTCATCAGTTCGTGGAAGAGGCCGTTGTAGAGGCGCAGGGTGACGTCCGTACTCGGGGCGTGGGCGGCGAGCCACTCGGAGCCCCCCGGCGGCGTGATGCGGTCGGCCGTGCCGTGCATGAGATAGAGCGGGAGCGTGAAGGCGGCGGCGCGCGCCTGCACGCGCCGCGAGGCAAGCAGGATCTCGTGCGCCAGCCGCGCCTTGAGGCCCGAGACAGTGTTCAGCGGGTCCTCGCGGTAGGCCCGCTCGACGGCCGGATCGTGCGAGAGTTTGCGCAGGTCGAGCGGCGTCACGACTTGCTCGGGCCGCCACCGCGCGACGTACGGCGCCGCCCGCTCCAGCAGGCGAGGGACCGGAAACGTGTGCAGCGCCGGGGACGACAGCACGAGCCCGGCGAGCGCGCCCGCCTCGCGCTCGGCGACGTATGCTGCCGCGACGAGCCCGCCCATCGAGTGCCCGACGAGGACGATCGGCCGCCCGGTCGCCTCGGCCCGAACGTGTGCCAGCACCGCCTCCAGGTCGTCGAGATAGTCCGAGAAATGCTCGATGTTGGCGCGCGCGCCGCCCGACTGCCCGTGCCCGCGCGCGTCGTAGGCGAACACGTCGAGGCCGCGCTGCATCAGTGCCGACGCGAAATACGCGTGCCGCCCGCTGTGCTCGTGCACGCCGTGGACGATGAGAACGGCCCCGGACGCGCCGAAATCCGGCGTCCAGCGCCGCGTGAACAGGTCGGTCCCGTCCGGGGCCGTGAGCGTGCCGGTCGTGTGGTGCATCGGGGAGAGGGCGGGAGGGACGCGTGCAACGCGCGTCGCGGCGCGGCGTGCCAGCCTGCACACACCGGGCGGCGCGAACGCGAGGAGGCTGCACGCGGCTGCTCACGCTCGCGGCCTAGCTTCCGCTCTCACCCTCGCGACTCCCGATGACCCGCGTCCGCTTTGCTCCGAGCCCGACTGGCCTCCTCCACATCGGCGGGCTCCGGACCGCCCTCTACAACGTCCTCCTCGCCCGCAAGACCGGCGGCACGTTCGTCCTCCGGATCGAGGACACGGACCAGGGGCGCTTTGTTGAGGACGCCGAGGCGGACATTCTGGACAGCCTCGCCTGGGCTGGTCTCTCGCCCGACGAGGGCCCCG
>DASVSE010000252.1:0-2689 GCA_036388235.1 Rubricoccaceae bacterium
GGTGAGCACGTCGAACGGCTCGTGAAACTCCCAGAACTCCTCGTCGGTGGTGTCCTGGTTCGCGCCCGTCGGGACCTCCTCGTCGAGCGAGACGGCACTGCGGGCGGCGTGCCGGCTCTCGTCACGGGCGAGGCGGGCGAGGGTCCGCGTCTGGAGGCCGAGCAGCCAGCCGCGAAAGCTCATCTGGTCGGCGTCGTAGAACGCCCGGCCGTCGAAGGCGCGGACGAGCGTCTCACCGACGAGCTCCTCGGGCGTGAGGTCGCTCTCGACGAGCGTGCCGGCCTCGCGCTGAACCTGGACCTGCCGGCGGGCGGCCGTGAGAAGGGTTTCCTGGTAAGGCGCAGTCGCCTCGGTGAAGGCGTCGCGGTCGCCGGTGAGGGCGCGGCGCCAGGCGTCGGACGGGTCAGGCATCGAGGGGAGAGGGGAGAAGGGGGACCGTCTTATGAGCGCCCCCGCCGGAGGATCCGCCGCGGGCGCAACTGCGGCGCGTTCGTCGGCTCAGTCGGCGGCGCCACGTGGTCCGCAGCGAGCGCTAGTCACTCTGCACCATGCGTCGCCGGTGGGCGAGGTGTACTCTCCGGGCTTCCTGATGTGCGTCCATGCACCGCGTCCAGATTGCCGGCACCGGCTGCTACCTTCCGCCCCGCGTCGTGCCAAGCGCCGACGTGGAGGCGTGGTGCGGCGTGCCGGCGGGGTGGGCCGAAGCGCACGCGGGCGTCCGCGAGCGCCGGCGGGCCGAGGGCGAGACCGCATCCGACATGGCCGCGAAGGCGTCGCGCGATGCCCTCGCTGCGGCCGGGCTGGAGGCCCGCGACGTTGATCTGGTGATCAGCGCCTCGGGCACGCCGGAGCAGCCCCTTCCCGACGGGGGCGTGCTGCTCCACCGCGCGCTCGGGCTGACGGCCGTGCCCGCGTTCGCGGTCCATGCCACGTGCCTTGGCTTTCTCGCGGCCCTCCACCTGGCGGCGCCGCTCGTCGCAGCCGGCGCGTACCGCCGCGTGCTCATCGCGTGCGGCGAGGTCTCATCGGGTGCACTGAACCCGGCGGAACCGGAGAGCGCGGTCCTGTTCGGCGATGGCGCCGCGGCCGCCATCCTCACCCCGACGCCTGCCGGCGAGGCGTCGGCCGTCGAGGCGGTCCGCTTCGAAACGTTTTCCGAGGGCGCGGACCTGACCGCCGTCCGCGGCGGCGGCTCGCGTCTGCACCCGAACCGCCCGGACCGGCGCGACGCCGACTTTCTGTTTGCAATGGACGGCCGCGGCGTGCTCCGCCTGACGATGCAGCACCTCGTGCCCTTTCTCGACGCGCTCCGTCCGGGACTCGCACGAGGACTCGTCGGCATCGACCGCGTCGTTCCACATCAGGCGAGCCGGGCCGGGTTTCGCCTCATGGAGGGTCTCGGGTGGCCCACCGAGCGGGTTGAGCACACGCTAGCATGGACGGGCAACTGCGTCGCCGCGTCGATCCCGATCGCGCTTCACACGGCTGTCGCGGCAGGCCGCATCGGCCGGGGCGACCGGGTGTTGCTCACGGGGACTGGCGCGGGCCTCACGCTCGGGGGCATCGTGCTGACGTTCTGATCGTCGATCCTCGCGTCCTCTCCACACGTCGCGGTTGATGCCGCACGGCAGAGTGGCTAGGTTCTCTCTCCCGCCTCGGCGGTGCTGTCCCTGCGGACGGCGTCGGGCCTTTAGCTCAGCGGTTTAGAGCGCTCGCCTCACACGCGAGAGGTCGTAGGTTCAAATCCTACAAGGCCCACAGACAAATAGCAGCCCCTTATCCTACTTCAGATAAGGGGCTGATTCGTGTCGATGACAAGCTCCGGTTACGGAGTCGCAACCCTTTCGCACCTTCGCTCGGCACAGCAGGCCCCAGGCAGAAAAGGGAAGTAGTCGCACACCCGCTCTCGTAGGCCGCGCACGCGACACCGCACGGTCGGACATCTAGTGGGACTGCTCAGCGGACCACCGTCACCATCCGGCTCCGCGCGAGACCGCCGCCGGAGGCTCGGACGACGTACACGCTGGGCGGGAGCGCCAGCGGAAGCGCGAACGCGTGCGAGCCCGCCCCAAGCGCCCCGGCGTAGAGGACCGACACCCGGCGGCCGAGCGCGTCGAAGACGGCGACCGTGGCGGCGTCGACCGGCCCGTCCAACACGAGCGACACCGCCGCCTCGCCGCCGGACGGGTTCGGCGACACGTTCAGGGTCGCCCCCCCGGGGCTGCCCTCGCCCGACTCGCCGGCCGAGGGGAAAAACCGCGTGAGGTCGAGGCCGACGATGGCCTGCCGGCTCGGCCCTCCTGTGGCCGGAATTAGGTCGAGACGAACGTACACGACGCGCGCTGGGCCGAGGTCGAGTGCCCCGTGCCCGTCGCCGCTCGCGAATTCGAAGTCGGCCACCGTGTAGTCGGCCACGCCGTCGCCCGTGGTGTCGAGGCCCTGCCCTGTGCGGAGAACGAGGCGGGACGACCCGGCGAGGTCCGGCGTCTGTCCGGCGAAGAGGGCTTCGTCGGCCTCGCCGGCCGACGTCGACCACGCCCACACAACGACACCGGCGTCGTTGAGCGCAAGCCCTCGCACGTCCGTCCCGAGCGTCACGCCGTCCACAAGAGCCCCCTCACGGAGCGCGACCTGCCCGTCGTAGACGACGACCTCGTCAGCCCCAGCCGGGCCGTTCGTGTCGCCCGCG
>DASVSE010000253.1:0-5058 GCA_036388235.1 Rubricoccaceae bacterium
CAGGACGCCATCGTGCGCGTCACGCGGTCCTGCATCTGCGGCTCCGACCTCCACCTCTACAACGGGTCCGTGCCTGACACGCGCGTCGGGATGACATTCGGGCACGAGATCACAGGCATCGTCGAAGAGCTCGGATCGGACGTGCAGACGATCAGCGTGGGCGACCACGTCATTGTGCCGTTCAACATCGCGTGCGGCAAGTGCGCCTTCTGCCAGCAGGGGCTGTTCGGCAACTGCCACGAGTCCAACCCGCAGGCGACGGCTGTGGGAGGGATCTACGGCTACTCGCACACGGCTGGTGGCTACGATGGCGGCCAGGCCGAGTACGTCCGCGTGCCGTACGCCGACGTGGGGCCGACAGTCATCCCGGAGTGGATGGACCCGGACGACGCGGTGATGCTGACGGACGTCGTCCCGACAGGGTATCAGGCGGCCGAGATGGCTGGCATCCAACCCGGCGACACGGTCGTGGTGTTCGGGGCGGGGCCGGTCGGGATTATGGCCGCGCGGTGCGCGTGGCTCTTCGGGGCCGGACGCGTGATCGTGATCGACCACGTGGACTACCGGCTGGACTTCGTGCGGCAGTACGCGCCGGCCGAGGTCTACAACTACAACGAGATCGGCGACGTGGTCCTCTTTCTCAAAAAGACGACGGACTGGCTCGGAGCCGACGTGTGCATCGACGCCGTCGGAGCGGAGGCGACGGGGCGCGTCATGCAGACGCTGCTCGGCAAGAAGCTCCACATGATGGGCGGCGCGGCGACGGCGCTGCAGTGGGCGATCAACGGGGTCAAGAAGGGCGGCATCGTCTCGGTCGTCGGCGTGTACGGGCCCATTGGGACGCTCGTGCCAATCGGGAATGTGGTCAACAAAGGGCTCACGATCCGAGGAAACCAGGCGTCGGTAAAGCGGCTGTTGCCTCGGCTCATCGACCACATCCAGAACGGCATTCTGGACCCGAAGGCGCTCATCACGCACCGCGTCCCGCTCGAGGAGGTCTCGGACGCCTACCGGATGTTCTCGTCGAAGCTCGACGGCTGCATCAAGCCTGTTCTCATCCCGCCCCACGCGGGCCTCTAACCACTCCAATGGAAAACCAGACCATCGACCCGAAGACGGTGACGGGGTGGGGCGTGGACGCCGACCCGAAAAACGACCCGACGTACCCGATGAAGCTGCGGAATAACGCGGAGCACGCGGGCTACTCGTGGGACCGACCGGCGCTGCAGCCGACAACTGTGGAGGTGCTGCACTCTAACGAGCGACCGAATCTCACGGCCGTGTTCGGCACGTCGACGCCTCCATCCGGACTGAGCGGCATGATCCGGCGGGCCGCCTTTCGGTTTAGCGAGAACAGCTACGGCCACTGGCTGCCGCTCATGCTGGCGGATCGGATCGGGGTCGTTGAGGGAATCGCCAGCGACCTCGTGCACGGACACGTCCCAAACATTCCGGCGGAAACGGGGATGCTGGCAGAGGCGCGGCACGACAAGCCACGGCTGGCCGCCCAGGTGGCCATCATCGGGGCGGGCGTGGCGTCAGCGGTCTACCTGCGGCGCCGGAACGCGTAACCGGCCTCAGTTTCGACTCTCGCCGCTCACCTCTGCCTCACGTGGCGGTGCCTGGACCGAGTCAGGCACCGCGGGCGTATCCGCATCGCGGACAGCGCGGCCAATGCGCTCGACCGCGTCGTCGCTCGCGGTAACGGCTGTATAAATCACCGCTCGGCGGCGCCACGAGACGAGGGCGGCGTCGCCGAGCCGGCGTGCATCGACCGGGACAGGCTCGGCGAGCTGGGCGTAGGTGGCCTCGGGGAGATCGAGCGCGCCCTGCGCCTGATCGAGGAACACGTAGTCGTAGGCGAACACGACGACAGGCGCCCCGTCGGGGCCGTCGTAGCGGACGGCCGGGACAGAAAGCTGCGGCGAGAGCGACGCTTCACCGACCCCTGCGAGACGGAAGCCGGGCAGGACGGGCACGCCAACGTCCCACCCGAACACGTCGGCGACGTAGGCCTCGGCCTGCTCGGGGTCGGTCGTGACGTAGGACGGTCGGAACGTCTCCGAGGACTCGGTGAGCCGGACGAGCAGGTCATGGTCGTCCCCGGGCGGCGGTCTGCGAATCCACCACGTCGCCACGAGCGAAAGCGTCACGGCCACCAGCACGCCCGCGACGAGGGCCGCCGTCCGGCGCGATTCGGGCAGACGCCGGCGGCTCGAGCGCGCCACGGCGACCGTCCGCGTCTGGATGCGGTCGAAGGCCGTCGTCGGCGGGGGCGGGACGACGTCCCAGTCGATCTCGTCGTCGGGCGGGGTCACGCGAGCGTCCGAGGCTGAGGGACCAGAGCCCGCGGGCGGGGCAGGCACGACCGGGCCGGTGTGGCCAGGGGCGACCCGAACACGAGCGTGACCGCCGCACCGCGATGCAGGGACAGCAGGGTGGCCGCGTTGCCGCCGTTGACGACGATTTCGAGGTGGCCCCCACTGCCGTAGATCGCGGCGGGCTCCCCGAAGGCCACCGATCCGAATGTCTCGGTCATGCCGCGGATGACGGCCGAGCCGACGTAAAGCGTGACTGTCCGCCCATCGTTGAGGCGCTCGACGGACTCCCGCGAGATGTTGGTGAGGCAGTTGCCGTAGCGGTCCACGTGGAGCACCATCCCGCCGATGCCCTGGTCATCGGTGATCGGGAGCGGCCAGTGTAGTGGCGTGAGCGCGTCCACGGGCGACCCGACGCTCGCAAGCGGGGCGCCGAGCGCAAGCCGTGCGGCGACCGGGCCGAAAATGTCGCGGCCGTGAAACGTCGCGCTCGGAGCGGGGCAACCCCACGCCTCGGGCCGGTCGAGAGCGACAATCTCAATGACCTCGCCACCCGCTGTCGGATCGGAAGCCAGCAGCGACGCGATCCCGTTGTCCGGCCCGACGAACGTACAGGTCTCGCCGTCGGGCCGGCGGATGCGCGCTGCGATGCCACGGCGGTCCGTTCCGACACCAGGGTCCACGACGACCAGATGCACGGCCCCGTCGGGGAGAAACGGCGTGGCCTGTGCGAGCACGAACGCGGCGCCCATGACGTCCTGCGGCTCGACGGAGTGGCTGACATCGACGAGCGTCAGGCCCGGCGCGACGCGCATCATGGCCCCTTTCATCGCAGCGACGTAGCCGTCGGCGAGGCCGAAGTCGGTGGTCAGAGTGACGATCACGGGCGGGGGGAGCGCGAACGGACGAATCTACGGCGGAGCGCCGTCCGGACCTGCGACAGAGGGCCGTTATCTTGCCTCGCCCATCTGCTCTGTGTGATGCCCCCCGACCCGATCGACGCTGCCCGACCTGCCGAGGCAGACCCCACCGCAGAGCCGGGCTCCGAGTCCGGCGGCGGACCGGTCGGGGAAGGATCGCGCCATCAGCGCGCGCTCGGCGACTTTGTCCGGCTCTGGGGCGACATGGCGACGCAGTGGGGGATCAACCGCACGATGGCCCAGATCCACGCGCTCCTGTACGCGTCCGAGCGGCCGCTCGACACCGACGAGATCATGGAGCACCTGGACATCTCGCGCGGCAACGCCAACATGAACCTTCGCGCGCTGATGGACTGGAACCTCGCGCAGAAGCACAACCTCGCCGGCTCGCGCAAGGACTATTTCGTGGGCGAAAAGGACGTCTGGACGATTACGACGACGATCATTGAGGAGCGGCAGCGGCGCGAGATCAAACCTGTCCAGGAAGCCCTTGGGAGTGTCGCCGCGGGCCTGCGTACGGGCGGCGCGCCGACGCCGGCCGAGGCGGCGCTTGCCCAGCGCATCGAGGCCCTGGCCGACCTGACGGACTTGCTCGACGGCTTCACGACGACCCTGCTGCCGTTTCTGAAGGGCCGCAGCGCCGAGAAAGTGGCGGAGATCATGCGCTTTGCGACGCGCCTGCGCGGCACGACGCGCCCGGCACCGTGACGGCCGCCGAGACGGGTCGGGCCGGCGAGGACGCCGCGGCCGCCTTCCTGGAAGCGAAGGGATTGCACGTCATGGACCGCAACTACCGCTTCAACCGCGAGGAGATCGACCTGGTGTGCTTCGAGCCGGTCCGCGACAGCGGCACAATCGTCGTGGTCGAGGTCAAGGCGCGCAGGGGAACCGGCTACGGGGCACCTGAGGCGGCCGTCGATGCGGCCAAGCAAAAAGCCATCATGCGCGTGACGGAAGCGTACCTGCACGAGCGGCGCCTCATGCCCGCGCCGGTCCGCTTCGACGTCGTCGCCGTCACGTTCGGGAGCGGCGAGCCGCACATCGAGCACTTTGTGAACGCGTTTGGCTACTTCGTCTGACCCGTCGCGGGACCTGCGTCGCCCGGCGCTCGTCGTCCACGGCGGCGCGTGGGACATCCCCGACAGCGAAACCGACGCCCACCTCGATGGCCTTCGGACGGCCATCGCGCGCGGCCGGCGGGTTTTGGAGCGCGGCGGGTCGGCGCTCGACGCGGCGGAGGCGGCCGTCGTTGCTATGGAGACGCACCCGGCCTTCGATGCCGGGCGCGGGTCGGTGCTGGACCGAGACGGTGGCGTCCAACTCGACGCCGGGATGATGTGCGGGGCAACGCTCCGGTGGGGCGCCGTGGCAGGCGTGCGCGCGCTCGACCACCCGATCCGCGCGGCCCGCGGCTTGCTCGACGACACCGACGGGTCGGCTTTCGGTGCCCGCCTGCTCGTCGGCGAGGGGGCCGAGCGGTATGCGGCCGAAATCGGGCTGCCGCACGTCGCGGCCGAGCGCCTCGTCGTGGAGCGCGAGCGGGAGCGGTTCGACGCGATCCGTGCCGATCCGACCTACCACCCGAGCCGCGGCATCGCTGGTCCGGACACCGCGCAAGACGCGCCGCAGGGAACCGTTGGAGCCGTCGCCTTGGACGCGGCGGGATGCCTAGCGGCCGCCACCTCGACCGGCGGGATGCCCTATGCCCGGGCGGGCCGCGTCGGTGACGCGCCGCTCGTTGGCTCCGGCTTCTACGCCGACGCTCACGCAGCACTCTCGGCAACGGGCTGGGGCGAGGCGATTGCGACGGTCCAGCTCTG
>DASVSE010000254.1:0-2346 GCA_036388235.1 Rubricoccaceae bacterium
ATCCCGGCCTACGTCCGGACGGTCCAGGGCGGGGCCGTCCGGGCCGCGACGGTCCGCTACCAGCTCCAGGACGCGGGGCGGACGGTCCAGGTCGGGCCGAAGACGCGCCGCGTGTACCGGCTCACCCGGCAGGTCGACACGGGCAGCGGCTACGGCACCGCGGTCCGCGTCGCCGACAGCATCGTCGACTTCGACGTCAAGTTCCGCGGGCGCGCCTCCGAGACGTTCGTCGGCGCGCCGCCGCTGCGCTTCAGCCAGATCGCCTTCCAGATCGTCGTCGCCGTGCCGGCGCCACGCGCCATGCCAGGCCGGACACGGGTGCAGCAGACCAACAGCGCCCGCGCGGTCCTCACCGTCCGACCGCCCAACCTCAACACCGCCGCCTGATGGGACGCTTTCTCCTCCTGCTCATCGCCGCTGCGACCGGGGGCAGCATGCTCCTGAACTCCGGGCTCAGCGGCGACCGCTCGCACACGCTCAACCAGCAGCAGGCCCTCGTCCGGCAGACGCTCGACGACGCCGTCGCGACCGTTCTCGACGCGGCCATCGACCCGGCGACAAAGCGCTGGCGGGCCTCCTTCCCGCTCGGGCGGACGTTCCGGGTGGACGGCTACCGGGTCGACGTCGAGGACTATCACCTCGAACTCGGCAACACGGTCGTCGCATTCCGGCTCGCGGCCTACCGCGGCGGCGTCGGGCAGCGGATCGAGAGCCGGTACCGCATCCCCAACACCGGCTGGCCGGGCCCGATCTGGGTCGACGCGCCCTACGCCGTCTCTCAGATCGACCCGCGGGCGACGATCAACGCCACCACGGGCCGGAAGTCCTACTTCGACGCGACGCGCTTTACCGCCTACCGGCTCGAATCCGTCCTCAACCTGTCCGACATCCCGCTCGACTTCGGCCTCGGCCTCTCGACCGTTCGCGGCACGCGCGCACCGCTCGAGGTCGTTTCCAGCATGGAGGCCGTCCGGGGCCAGTTTGGCGCGCCGTCGCCGATCGAACTCGTCGGGCGCGCCCTAGGCTCCATGGGGGCGGGCGATACACGCCTCACGGGACCGGTCACGATCACGGACCGCCGGATGTACGGCGCCTTCCCCGCGACGACGCCCGACGATGCACGGATCGTCCACGTCACCGGAGACCTGACGATTGGCACCAGTGGGCGCGTCTCCGGCAACGGCCTCCTGCTCGTCGACGGTACCCTGACGGTCACGGGCCGGCTGGAGTGGACCGGCCTGATTCTCGTCCGCCCCCGAGGCCAGCACGTCGCCGTCGACTGGTCCTCGGGCAAGGTGGAGCTCAACGGCGGGCTCGTCGTGGACCAGGAGGCCCCGCCTCCCGGCGGCCACACCGACGTCACGATCAACCGCGCGCTGACGGGCAACTGGGGCATGGGCGCCATCGGCGAGACCGGCCCGGGCACGCCGGGGAACACCGAGTTCGGGCCATACGCCCGTTACTTCGGTCTTCAGGGCCTGCTCTACGACCACGAGCACCGGTTCGAGAGCGCGACGCCCGAGAAGCGGACGATCCACTTTGCCGACCGGACCGGCAGCCCCGCCGACCGCCATGAGCGCTTCACGTGGTTCCGGAAGACGCTCACCGACCTCGCCGCCACGCAGCCCGCAGAGCGGTTCTATGTCCGCTTCAAGAACCCCAGTGGGCACGGCGCGGCGCTGTTCCACATCGTCACCCGAGACGGCACGATCTACGATGGCGCGGTCGCGACCGGGTTCGGCGCGCGGGCACGTCCGGGAGACGCGTACGCGTCGCCGAGCTTCCTTCCGGCCGACCTCAACACGTTCGTCGTCGACGTGCAGAGCCTGCGCCTGCTCACGCGCCTCACCGACGGCGAGGTGCCCGCGAGCCCGTTCTGGCCCTACGGGACCTCGGCGTGCCCGAGCCGCCCGATGTGCATCGGCTTCCTCTCCGACCGCGACGGCGCACTCGCCGTCCAGATCGTCCGCGACTCCGACGACGAGCCGGTCTACGAGGCGACGGTGTACTGGCACACGCAGGAGCCCGGCTCGACGCAGCACGCCGAGGAGCTCGCGGCCGACGACGCGTGGCGGGACGCCATCCGCAGCGGAGCCGAATACGGCGCGCTCGTCCGCTTCGGCAACCAGGTCCAGATCTCGTTTGAGGACCGGTTCGTCGCCGCCATCACCAACCGGCTGGGCTTCGGGCAGACGGCCATCCAGCATGTCGGCTCGATCGTGGAGCACTTCGACCCGTCCTGATCCGCGGCGGCGATCTGCCGGTCCAGAGCGACACCATACAGCGAGGCCCGGATGGCAGGTTGCCATCCGGGCCTCGTTCTTGTAGAGCCGGCGCGCCTAGTTG
>DASVSE010000255.1:0-2314 GCA_036388235.1 Rubricoccaceae bacterium
CCCGAGTTCGACCTCTACGATGAGGGGCAGCCGATCTACACGAATGCGCGCATGCTCCCACCGGCCAAGATTCAGGATGCGCACATCCGCAACTCGATGATCGGCGAGGCCTCCGTCGTCATCGGAGCGACGGTTGAGGACTCCGTCGTCGGCATCCGGTCCTTCATCGGGGCGGGCGCCGTCGTGCGCCGCTCGGTCCTGCTCGGCGCGGACTTTTTCCCCTGGCACGACCCCACGCGCCGCGACGGCGCCGGCGCCCCGGACGAACCCGGCATCGGCGAACGGACGGTCGTCGAGAACGCGATCATCGACAAGAACGCCCAGATCGGCCCCGACTGCCGCATCGTCAACGCCCACGGCGTGGATGAGGCCGAGGGCGACGGCTGGGTCATCCGCGACGGCATCGTCGTCGTCCGCAAAAATGCCGTCCTCCCGCCCGGGACAATTGTCTAGCTCGATGCTGCTCCGAACCGTCCGCCTCACGCTCCGCCCCGACGCCGTCGCGGCGTTCCATGCCCTCTTCGCGGCGACGCGGGCTCGCATCGCATCGGCGCCCGGCTGCCACCGCCTCGACCTGTGGCAGGACCCGCGCTACCCCAACATCCTCACGACGGTCAGCCTCTGGGACGGGCAGGAGGCGCTCGACGCCTACCGCGCCTCGGACCTGTTTCGCGAGACGTGGGCACAGACGACTCCACTCTTCGCGGCACCGCCCGTGGCCACGAGCCACATCCCGCCGACTGACTAAACACGGCGCCCCGGCGGGGCACGGCGTTGTCTGTCGCGGATTGCCCCGCCGTGCCGTATATCTGTCGCCGAACTGCACGACGTTCCGTGACCCGTTGCCACCTCGCCCTCGTCTCGTGGCTGTGCATCGCCGCGCCTGTCGCGGCGCAGACGGACCGCGCCGAAGCCGTCGCACGCAGCACCGTGCAGGGGGAGGCCGTCGTGACGGGCACGAGCCGCTCGGGGCGCTCGGGCCTGACCTACGTCTACATCCGGCCGGCCGTCGGCGGGATTGAGGTCGCAGACGATCCCGCTCTCGTCGTCGTGGACGACAACGGAATCATCGTTTACCGGCACGGCACGCTTGAGGCCGGCGCGGTCGAGTCGGACGCTGAGCGCCTCGCGCCGGCCGAGGCGGCCCAGCGGGCCGCCGGCGCCCTCGGCCTCGCTGGCATCACGGCCGTCGCTGGACGCGCGCCGGGAAGCGCACGACCAGGCGAAACGCAGCTGATCGGGCCCGGCCTCGGTGCGGCGTCGTCCGCACGCCGCGTCTTCGTCCGCACGGACGCCGGCGTGCTGCGCCTCGCCTACGAGGTCGCGCTCTATCCTGCCGACCCTGCCGCGTGGGCCGTCTCGCACATCGACGCTGCGACGGGCGAGGTGCTGTCGCTGCGCCGGCTCGCCGTCGCCGAAAGCGGGGCGATGCCGGTCGCCCGGCCCGAGGTGCCGGTGGAACTGCCGGTCCAGCCCGCCGCCGTGCTTGCCGGCAGTGCAGCCGGCGGGGCGTCCGACGGGGCGTCGTATCTCGCCTTCCCGGGCCGCTCGCCGCTCGACGGCGACCGCGTGCTCCTGCGGAGCCCCGCGCTCGTGGCCGCCTCGCCGTATGGCTGGCACGACACCGACGGCCTCCCCGGAGCCGAGTTCACGACGACGCGCGGCAACAACGTCCACGCCTTCCCCGACCGCGACTCCGACGGGCTGCCCGATGCGGCCGGCACGCCCGATGGCGGGGCATCGCTCGTGTTCGCGCCGCCGCTCGACCTCGGCGGCGAGCCGTCGTCGTACACGGAAGCAGCGGTGACGAACGCGTTCGTGTGGGCGAACCACGCGCACGACGTGCTCTACGGGTACGGCTTCGACGAGGCGGGAGGCAACTTCCAGGCGAACGGCTACGGCCGCGGCGGCGACCCGCGACCGGATCCCGTCACGATTTTCGTCCAGAACGGAAGCTCGACGGACAACGCCTACATGGCCGTCCCCCCCGACGGCGGCAGCCCGTCCCTGCTGCTGCTCGAAAGCACCCGGACCGCGCCCCGGCGCGACTTCGCGTTCGACACCGAGGTCGTCCTCCATGAGTACGCGCACGGGGTGACGACGCGCTTGACGGCGGGCGGCGGCCCGAGCACGTCGCAGTGTATCGGCATCGGCATCGAAGACCAGGGCCTCTCCGAAGGCTGGAGCGACTGGTACGCGATGATGCTCACGATGCGCCCCGGCGACACGCGCACCACGCCGCGGACCTACGGGACCTACACCGCGGGCGTCCCGGGCGGGGCCCGCTCCGTGCCGTACACAACCGCGTTCGCCG
>DASVSE010000256.1:0-4284 GCA_036388235.1 Rubricoccaceae bacterium
GCCGAGTTCCAGAACTACCGCCGCCGGACCGAGGCCGACCGGGCCGCGGCGGACAGCCAGGCCCGCGCGGCCGTCCTGCTGCCTGTGCTCGATGTCTACGACGACCTCCGGCGCTCGCTCGACGCCGCCCACCGAGTCGCCCATCAGGATGCGGGATCGTCCGCCTTCGAGGCGCTCGGGCAGGGCGTGGACCTCGTCTACCGCAAGTTCGAGGGCATCCTCGAGCGCTTCGGCGTGACGGCCATCGAGACGGCCGGCGTGCCGTTCGACGAGGCCGAGCACGAGGCCGTGATGCAGCAGCCCGCGCCGGCCGGCGAGCCCTCGGGGACCGTCCTCGCCGAGGTCCAGCCCGGCTACCGCCTCGGCGACCGCGTGCTGCGCCACGCCCGCGTCATCGTCGCCCAGTAGAAATCGGCGTCCCGGGGCAGGCTCCCGCCCCGGGTCTCCGCGTCCCCCTTTCAGTCTCCTCGATATGCCCGCCACGACGGACCGCGATTACTACGACGTCCTCGGCGTGCCCCGCACAGCCACGGCCGACGAGATCAAGAAGGCGTATCGCCAGCGCGCGCTCGAGCACCACCCGGACCGCAACGCCGGCGACGCCGAGGCCGAGGCCCGCTTCAAGGAGGCAGCCGAGGCGTACTCGGTTCTCTCGGACGCCGACAAACGCGCGCGCTACGACCGCTTCGGCAAGTCGGGCCTCGGCGGGGCGGCCAGCGGGCCGGGCGCGCCGCAGGACATGTCGGACATCTTCTCGGCGTTCTCGGACATCTTCGGCGGCGACAGCCGCTTCGACGACGTCTTCGGCCGGGCGCGCGCACGCCGCCGCGGGCAGGGGCGCCCGGGGACCGACCTGCGGGTCCGCCTTTCGCTCTCGCTCGAAGAGATCGCTGAGGGCGTCGAGCGCCAGATCAAGCTCCGCAAGTTCACCGCCTGCGGCCACTGCTCGGGCTCGGGTGCCGAGCCCAGCGCCGCCGGCAGCGAGAGCGGGACGGACACGTGCCAGACGTGTCAGGGTTCGGGCGAGGTCCGGCAGGTCGCGTCGTCGTTCTTCGGCCAGTTCGTCAACGTCACGCCGTGCCCGACGTGCGACGGCGAGGGCCGCGTCGTAACCAACAAGTGCACCGTCTGCACGGGCGAGGGCCGCGTCAAGAGCGAGGAGACGGTAACCGTCGAGGTGCCCGCGGGCGTTGCCGAGGGCCAGTACCTCCAGATCCGCGGGGCGGGCAACGCCGGCCTGCGCGGCGGGCCGGCCGGCAACCTGCGCGTCGAGATCGACGAGGAGGAGCACGAGCACTTTACCCGCGACGGCCTCGACGTCGTCCACGAGCTCTACCTCTCGTTCCCCGACGCCGCGCTCGGGACCGAGGCGACCGTGCCGACGCTCAAGGGCCGCGCCAAGCTTCAGGTCGAGGCCGGCATTCAGTCGGGCCGCATCCTGCGGATGCGCGGGCGCGGCCTGCCCGAGGTCGGCGGGGGCCGCCGGGGCGACCAGATGGTGCACGTCCACGTGTGGACGCCGCAGGAGCTCACGCCTGCGCTCCGCGAGGCGCTTGAGCAGCTCCGCCTGGAGCCAGACCTCCGGCCGCAGCCGACGCGCGAGGCCAAGCGCTCGTTCTTCAGCCGCGTCAAGGACGCCCTCGGCGGCTAGGCCGCCTAGACCTCCCCGCCGACGCCGCGGTACGTCCGCCGGTAGTACAGCAGCGGGCCGGCGTCGCGCCCGGCGACGAGCGCATCCACGCGGCCGATCACGACCGAGTGGTCGCCGGCACGGATGCGGGCTTCGACGGAGCAGGCGAGCGTCCCGAGCGTGCCGTCGAGGCGCACGGCGAGGCCCGGGACGGCGCGCAGGTCGGCCCCGGCGGACTGCTCGGTCGTCGTCAGGTCGGGCCGCGCAAAGTGCGTCGCGACCTCGCCCTGGTCGTCGGCGAGCAGGTGGACCGTGAAGCTGTCGGCGGCGGTGAGCGCGGCGTGGAGCTGCGTGCCACAGGTGACGTTGAACGAGACGAGCGGCGGGTCGAGGGAGACGCTCGCGAACGAGCCGATCGTCGCCCCGCGCGTCTCGTCCCCGGTCGTGACCGTGACGACGACGACAGGGCTGGCGATGGCCTGGAGTATCGCGCGCAGCGCAGCGCCCGTCGCCTGAACCGCCTCGGGGTGCTCGGGCGTCCGGTCGGCCGGGGCGGGGTCGATCTGCGTGATGGTGGTAGAGGAGGGGATCATGCCGGTCGAACAGCCGAGGTGCGTGCCGGGTTCGGGCGCCGTCAGATCGCCGCCCCGCCGTACGCACCGAGGCCGAACAGGGCAAAGTCGTAGCGGACCGGATCGGCGGGATCGAGCGCGCGGCACGCCTCCGTCAGCTCCATCGCCGCGCGCCAGTCGTCGGTCGGCCGCGCGAGCAGGCCGAGGCGCCGTGCCTGACGGCCCGTGTGCACGTCGAGCGGGACGACGAGTTGGGACGGCTGCACGGCCGTCCACAGGCCCAGGTCGACCGGCCCGGGGCGCGTCATCCAGCGGGCGTACATCGCGATCCGCTTGCACGCGCTGCCCGTCGACGGCCGCGCGAGGTGCTTGGTACGAACGGGCGCCTCGGGAACGATGGCCGTCAGCGTGTCCGAGAACGTCTGGATGGCCGGCCCGATGTCGGGCGCGCCGGGAGGGAGGCCCGACGCGAAGAGGGCGCCGAGCGACCCGTACGCCGAGAGCGCCGCCTGGACGGCGAGCGCGAGGGCGACGGCGTCGCCCTCGGTAAAGGTGCGGTGCTTAAAGCCGGCGAGGCGGGACGCATCGCGGTGGGCGTCGAAGCGGCGGACAAAGTCGGCCGGGCGACCGTCCATGCGCTCGGTGAGGTCCGCGAGCTTGGCGAGGATGACAGAGCGGCGCCCCCACGCGAGCAGAGCGGCGAAGAGGCCCACCACCTCTTGGTCATCCGGGGCGTCGAAGGCGCGCGGAATCGAGATCGGGTCGTCGGCGACGAACGCGGGCCGCTCGTAGCGGTCGGCGAGCGCGTCGAGAAGGGCGCGGCGTTCGTCCAGGGCGAGCCCTCGGAGCGAGTCGGGTGCCGAACTCCCGTCTGCGAGAAACGGCGCGGGGCCGCCTTCGGTGAGAAGGCGGCCCCGGCTGGCGTTCGAGTCGGACGTCACGCGTCGCCGCCGGACGGCTTGCCGACGGTCTTGCCGGCGTCGTTTCCAGAGTCGGCCGTGCCGGAGTCGGCGCCGCCGGATGCCGTGGGGGCGTCGCCCTCCGGCGCCTGATCGCCGCCCGAGGCGTCATCGGCACCTGCCGGCGTAGCGACGGCCGGGTCTGCGGCTGCGTCGTCGTCGCGCTCGACGGAGACCGTAATGTCCGACACGAGCGCTGCGACCGCGCCGACGGCGGCGAGCAGCGGGCTCGTCAGCAGGGCCGCCGCGCCGGCGCCGACGCCGACCGTGAGCGGGATCTCGAAGAGGACCCGATCGCCCTTGCGGAGCGAGATCCGGCGGACGTTGCCCTCTTCGATCAGGTCGCGGACCTTGTCCACGATCTGGCTCGACGCCACCTTGACGTCTTCGATGGTGCCGGCGGCCCGGTCGCGGGCGGCATCGGCGAGGCGGGTTGCTTCGGACTGAAGCGTGCGGGTGCGGTCGTCGTCCATGGGTTCGAGAAGGGAGGGAGGGAGGCCAGAAGCGGCCGAGGTGCTCGGGTGTAGCCTTTTCTCCCCGCAATGTTTCAAATGGGAACGAGGCTCACCCCACGAGCCCTCCCGGCCCTGCGGCCCCGTTTTGACCATTCTACTCCTTTGGGAGGGGTTTTCTGGACGGTTCGGCGGACGTGGGGGCGAGGTGAACGCGCCGGCCCGTGGCCCGGTGCGGAGTGGCACAGGGATCGCATGGGCAGCACCCGAACCCCGGTAGCCACTCTGGCCGCCGATCATCCAAGCCCCGATCGGGGCACATTCGGAGCCTCGGCTCCACCAGCCCCAACCAACCATGGGTCAGCAGCAGCTCCTCCTCCTCGTCCTCGGCATCGTCATCGTCGGCCTCGCGGTCGTCGTCGGCATCCAGGCCTTCGGCGAGAACCAGAAGAAGGCCAACTCCGACGCGATGACCAACGACGTCATCCGCATCGCCTCCGACGCGCAGGCGTGGAACCTCAAGCCGACGGCGTTCGGCGGCGGCAACGGCGCCTTCACCGGCGTGACGTTCGAGAAGCTCGGCTACGCGATGAGCGGCACGGGCATCGCGGGCGTGTACACGAACCTGAACGCGTCGCCGTCGACCGGCGGGACGAACTCGGGCTACCTGC
>DASVSE010000257.1:0-2407 GCA_036388235.1 Rubricoccaceae bacterium
CCGACCATCTGGTAGGTGATCTCGGCGAGCGACCCCTTGTACGGCACGCGGCCCTCGATGCCCTCGGGGACCAACTTGCCGAGGTCGTCCTCGGCGTCCTGGAAGTAGCGGTCCTTCGAGCCCGCGGCCATCGCCCCGAGCGAGCCCATCCCGCGGTAGTTCTTGTAGCGGCGGCCCTCATAGAGGACCGTCTCCCCCGGGCTCTCCTCGACGCCCGCGAAGAGGCCCCCGATCATGACCGTGTCGGCCCCCGCGGCGAGGGCCTTAGGGATGTCGCCCGTCTGCTTGATGCCACCATCGGCGATGATGGGCACGCCGTGGGAGCGAGCTGCCTCGGCACACTGCATCACGGCCGTGAGCTGCGGGACGCCGACGCCCGCCACGACACGCGTCGTGCAGATCGATCCTGGCCCGATGCCGACCTTTACTGCGTCGGCGCCGGCGCGAATGAGGTCAAGCGTGCCTTCGGCCGTCGCGACGTTGCCCGCGATGACCTGCAGGTCCGGGTATGCTGCTTTGACCCGCGAGACCATCGCGAGCACGCCCGCCGAGTGGCCGTGCGCCGTGTCCACGACGACAAAGTCCACGCCCGCCTCGACGAGCGCCGCCACGCGCTCGTCCGTGTCCGGCGTCACCCCGACGGCGGCGCCGACGAGCAGGCGCCCGAACGCGTCTTTGGCGGCATTCGGGAATCGCTTCTTTTTCTGGATGTCCTTGAACGTGATCAACCCCCGGAGCACGCCCGCATCGTCCACGACGGGCAGCTTTTCGATCTTATGCTGCTGGAGAATGGCCTCCGCCCCGTCGAGCGTCGTCCCGACCGGGGCCGTCACGAGCCCGTTCCCATCTGGCCCTCCCGACGTCATGATGTCGCCGAGGGGTGTCGCGTTGCTGGGCTGAAAGCGCAGGTCGCGGTTCGTGACGATGCCGACAAGGCGGCCGTCACCGTCGACGAGCGGAATGCCGCCGATCGAGTAGCGCGCCATGCGTTCGCGCGCGTCACCGACGGTGTGGCCGGGCTGGAGCACGACCGGGTCGAGAATCATCCCCGACTCGCTGCGCTTGACCCGGCGGACCTCGCGGGCCTGCAGCTCGGGCGTCATGTTCTTGTGGAGGACCCCGACGCCGCCCTCGCGGGCGATCGCGATGGCGAACTGCGCCTCGGTGACCGTGTCCATTGCCGCCGAGACGAGCGGAATCGCGAGCCGAAGCGTCCGCGTGAGCCGCGCCGACGTGTCGACGTCGCGAGGCATGACGTCCGAACGGCCGGGGATGAGCAGGACGTCGTCGAAGGTCAGGCCTTCGAAGGCAATCTTGGACATGGCTGAGTCGGGTGGTGAGACCGGCGGGGGTGGGGACATGGGCCGCCATCCCCGCCGCGTGCGGGCGTGCTAGCGGGCGTCGAAGACGATGGCCTTGAGCTTCACCTTCCGGCGGAGCGCGTTGATCTCGTGCGGCTGAAGGCGGCGCCACTTGCCGCGGCGGAGGCCTTCGAGCGTCAGGCCGGCGTAGGCGACCCGCTCCAGGGCCGAGACGCGGGTGCCGAGCGCCTCGATCATGCGGCGGACCTGGCGGTTGCGGCCCTCGTGGAGGCCCAGCGCGACGACCGTCCGGTCGGGCGAGACGAACTGCGCGTGATCGGCCCGGGCGAGGCCGTCGTCGAGCATCACGCCGTGCGTGAGCCGGTCGAGGTCGTCGTCCGTGAGCGGCCGCTCGGCCGTGCACAGGTACGTCTTGACAGTCTCGTAGCGCGGGTGCATGAGGCGGTGCGCGAGGTCGCCGTCGGTCGTGAGCAGGAGCGCACCCGACGTATTGCGGTCCAGGCGGCCGACTGGAAAGAGGCCGTCGCGCTCGCTCGGCGGCAGGTCCAGCAGGTCCATGACCGTCTTGCGGTCGCGCTCGTCGCTCGTCGTCGTGATGGCGCCCGTGGGCTTGTTCATCAGGATGTACGTCAGCCCGACGGACCCGACCGGCTTGCCGTCGACGGTGACGACGTCGGTCGGACCGACCTGAATGCCCATCTCGGTCACGACCTCGCCGTTGAGGCGGACGCGGCCCTCGGCGATGATCGCGTCGGCGTCGCGGCGCGAGGCGAGGCCGGCGCGGGAGATGAGGCGGTTGAGGCGAACCGGCTCGTCGCGCTCGACGGCGCGCGGCGCCTCGGGCCGAGGGGTCTCGGGACGGCCGCCGGCCGGGCGCTGCCCCGGTCGACCCGACCCGCCACGCGGCGGACCTCCGGGGCCCGGGCGCGACGCACCTCCTGAAGGCGGGCCGGAGCGCGGGGCGCGGCGGTCGTCATCGTGGAAGTCGTCGCCCGAGCCGCCGTCGGCGTGGCGCTGACCGGCACCGGGCGGGCGGGCGCCGGGCTTGCCGTAGGCCCGCTCGGCCTGCTTGCGGCGGCGGACCG
>DASVSE010000258.1:0-3854 GCA_036388235.1 Rubricoccaceae bacterium
CGCCGACAGTACGGAGCCGCACCAGTTCGCGACGCTCGCCTGGGCCGTCGTCGATCCGGCCTCGGGCCGTGTGTGGTCGGTCGCTGCCGGGCACCCCGCCCCCCGCATCCGCCGCGCCGACGGGTCGGTCGAGGCGCTCGACGCGGGCGGGCCGCTCCTCGGCGTCGTCCCCGGCGCCCGGTTCTCGTGCGCCGAGGCCGTCCTCGCGCCCGGCGACACGCTCGTGCTGTTCTCGGACGGCCTGACCGAGTCCCTCGACGCGAGGGGCGAGGAGTGGGGCGAGGCCGGCCTCGACGCCGCCCTCCCGCTCGGACCCGACGCCAGCGCCGACGGTCTCCTTGCTCGCCTTGTCGCCGCGTCGGACGCCTTCGCTGGGCCGACGACTGGCGCCGCGCAGGACGACCTGACGGCCATCGCCGTCCGCCGCACCGCGCCGGAAACCGGCCTGTGATCATCCCCACGTCCGGTCGGGATTAGCCCGCCAGAGCATGGGGTGAAGCAGCGACGTGGGTGAGCAGCGCCCGCTCGGCATCCGAGACGGCGCGCCCGCGGCGCGCCTCGACCGCCTCGGCCACGCGGAGGGCCTTGTCGATCCGGTACGGCACGAGCCCCTCGCCGCCCCCCCACGCGAACGACGGCACGTGCCGCGGCGGCACGCCCGACCCGAACACGTTCGCGAACACGCCGACGACCGTCCCGGTCGAGAACGCCGTGTGGATCGCGCACTTCGAGTGGTCGCCCATGACGAGGCCCAGAAACTGCCGCCCCGACGGGACGAAGTCTCGGGCGACCGCGTCCCATTGCGCGACCTCGCCGTAGTCGTTCTTGAGGTTCGACGTGTCCGTCGCCGCGCCGAGGTTGACCCACCGCCCGAGGGCGCTGTTGCCGAGGTAGCCGTCGTGGCCCTTAGAGGCGAACGAGTGGAGCGTGCTCTCGTGAATCTCCCCGCCGAGGCGGCACTGCTCGCCCGCCGCTGAGCCGTCCACGCGCGCCGCAGCCTTCACGACGCACTTCGGCCCGAGAAACAGCGGCCCCCGCAGGACCGCGTTGGACTCGACTGTCACACCCGCCGCGAGGTGGACCGGCCCGTCCGAGGCGTCGATCACGGCTCCCGCCCGGACCGTCACGCCCGCCCCGAGAAAGACCTCGTGCGGCGCGACGACGTGCGCCCCGTCCGCGACCGTTGCCCCCTCATGCGTGCCCAGCCGCCCGAGGGCATACACGTCGTATTCGATACGCGCCGGCAGATCCGCGACCACGTCCCACAACCGGTCAATCGTCATCGCTCCGGCCTGCTCGGTCGGGACGCCGTCGGGGACTGCGAGCCCGCCATCTGGCCCGACGAGCCCGGCCGGCGGGTCCGGGTGCCACAGCGCGAGCAGCGTGCCGTCGGGCGAGACGAAGGCGCGGGCGGGCTCCGAGGCGTCGCGGGCGATCCGGACGAGCGCTGCCGCGAGACCGCCCGGCCGCGCGAGCCACCGCGCCGAGACGAACAGCGTCGGCCCCGCCGGCGCGGCATTGACGGTCCAGTCCGGGTGCTCCTCGCGGGCCACGCCTGCCACCTCGGGCCGGACGAGGAGCGCGACGGGCACCTCGGGCGCGAGGAGGGCCACGGCCGCCTCGCCGAGCGTCCGCGCGCCGACGCGCAGGTCACACGCGGCGCGCGTGAGCGCGAGGGGCGCGAGGTGCGCTACCAGAGCGTCTTCGAAGAGGCAGAGGGTCATCGGGGCGGCGGCAATCGGGTGCGGGAAGATGCGACCGGAGCGGCGCCTGGTCCGTCTTCCCGCGGTCCGGGCGGGCCCGGCGGACCCGAACGCGCTCGCCCTCGTTCAGCCTGAAGCCCCCTCCCTCCCCCGCCATGAAGTTTTTCATCGACACCGCCAACCTCGACGAGATCCGCGAGGCGGCCGACATGGGCGTCCTCGACGGCGTGACCACGAACCCGTCGCTGATCCTCAAGGCCGGCGTCCGCGACTTCGACGCCCACATCCGCGCCATCTGCGAGATCACGCCCGGCGACGTCTCGGCCGAGATCACGGCCCTCGACTACGACACGATGCTCGCGCAGGGCCGCCACATCGCGACCATCGCCGACAACGTCGTCGTGAAGGTGCCGCTCACGCTCGACGGCATCAAGGCCATCAAGACGCTTGCCGAGGAGGGCATCCGGACGAACTGCACGCTCTGCTTCTCGCTCCCGCAGGCGATCATTGCGGCCAAGGCCGGCGCGACGTACATCAGCCCGTTCATCGGCCGCCTCGACGACGTCTCGTGGGACGGGATGGAGCTCATCCGCCAGATCGTCCACGCGTACGCGACCTACGGGTACGAGACCGAGGTGCTAGCGGCGTCGGTCCGCCACCCGCTCCACGTCGTCCAGTGCGCCGAGGCCGGCGCGGACGTCGCCACGATCCCGCTCGACGTGATCAAAAAGCTGCTCAAGCACCCGCTCACGGATTCGGGCCTGAAGCAGTTCGTCGCCGACTCGGAGGCGCTGGAAAAGGCCAACGCGGCCCCGCCCGCCGACGGCAGCGCGGCCTGACGTGGCGCCCGGCACGGGCCCGTCTGGAACGCGACGGCGCATCGGCCGGGCCGTCGTCGCGACGGTCCTGACGGCCGTCGTGCTCGAAGGCGTGATTGCGGCCTCGTTCCTGGCGCTCGGGGCCGGGCCGGATCACCTGCGGGGCTCGTGGATCGCGTTCTCGATTCTCGCGCTCCCCGTCTCGTTCGTGTTCGGGGCCGTCGCGAGCGCCCTCGTCTCGGGCCGCGCCCGGCCGCCCGCCTGACGGGCCCCGGCAGCGCCCGGCCGCCGGTGCGACCTTGCCGCACCCTGCGCCACGCCGATGCTGCTCTACCTGCCCACGTTTGTCACCGGCCGCCCGGTCGTCCCCGCCGACGGCTGGGCGGCGCCCGGCGAGCCGTTCCAGCTCCGGACGTCGTTCGCCGCCGCTTCGGCAGATTCGGTCGCGCCCGACGGGCAGCTCGGACGCGTGCTCGTGCTGGACTCGGACGCGCTCTCGCTCACGCGCGCCGTTCCGCCGGCGGCGAGCGTCATTCCGCGCGCGGCCGTCCTCAACGTCGACCCCGACGACGACTACTGGCCGCCGCTGACCGTTGACGCCGGCGGCGGCTACGTCGTCCGCCCCTCGCGCGAGGTGGGGCCGGACCGCCTCGACGTGCTGATGATCTTCCGCCGCGGCGTGTGGGACCTGCCGAAGGGCAAGCTGGACCCGGGCGAGTCGTTCGAGCATGCGGCTGTCCGCGAGGTGAGCGAGGAGGTCGGCGTGCCGCTGGCGTCGCTGCGCGTCGTCGCCGACCTCGGCGCGACCGTCCACGGCTACATCTGGCCCCGCAAAGAGGCCTTCGCCGTCAAGACGACGCACTGGTACGCGATGACGACGACGGCCGAGGCGTTCGAGCCCGAGGACGGCGAGGGCATTGAGGCCGTCGCGTGGGTACCGTGGAGCGAGGCCGGCCGCCGCGTGGGCTTCGAGAGCCTCCGCCAGCACCACGCGGGCGTGGACCCGGACACGATCCGCCTCGACGCAGGGGAGGACGCGCCTGACGAGACTCCCGGCGAGGCGACGGAAGGGTGAAAACCCGTCCCGCGGCCCCGGCGCGGCAGGGCGTCCGGTAGCTTCCGGGCTTTCTGACTCGCTCCATCCGATGACGCTTCGCCTCGCCGCCTCGATTCTCGTTCTCGCCCTTGCCGCCGCCGGCTGCGATTCGACCGACCCGATCACGCCGGTTACGTGCGAGACGGCTCCCCTCACCGTCGAGGACATCTCGGTGACGACGAGCCAGGCCGCCAACCAGGGCAGCTTCGTCTCGGTCCGATACGTCGGTCGCCTCAC
>DASVSE010000259.1:0-2629 GCA_036388235.1 Rubricoccaceae bacterium
CGAGGGCGCCCCCGCCCCGGACCGCGGCTAGCCCCGTGGCGCTCTACGCCATCGGCGACGTCCACGGTTGCGCCCGGACGCTCGACGCGCTCCTCGCCGCCATCGCCGAGGACGTCGCGCAGCACGACGGCCGATCGCTCTCGCCCGACGACACGCTCGTCTTCGTCGGCGACTACGTGGACCGCGGGCCGGACTCGCCGGGCGTCCTCGACCGCCTGCTCGCGCTCGAAGCTGACGCTGACGGACCGGTCACGGTGGTCCTCCGCGGCAACCACGACCAGATGATGCTCGACTACGCCCTCGGGATGGGCGACACCGAGCTGTGGTGGGCCAACGGCGGACGCGCGACGCTGGACGCGTACAGCGCCCGCGGCGACACCCGCATTCCCGAGGCGCACGTCGCCCTGCTCCGGCGGTCGGGGTTGGCGTTCGAGCCTGGAGGTGACGCAGCCGCCTTCGTGTGCGTTCACGCCGGTCTGGACCCGCGCCGGACGGTTGCGGACAATCTTGCGCATCCCGACCCGGCCGTCGTGCTGTGGACGCGTGCCCACCTCGCGGCCGATCTCTCCCTCTGGGAGCGGACCGTCGTCTGCGGCCACACGCCGGGCCCCGACCCAGTCTCGGATCCCCACCTGATCCGCATCGACACGGGCGCGTGCTTTTTCGACCGGCCAGGTCTGGGAACGCTTACGGCCGTTCGGCTGCCCGAGCGGCGGTTCGTGCAGGTCCCCTACTGCGGGTAATCCGATGACGACACGGCTGCTCGCTCTTCTCGTCGGGACTCTGTGTCTGGCCGTGCCCGCTTTCGCGCAAGGACGGCTCGCTGGGCCCGATGCGCAGGTGTACGGCGGTGTTGGAATTGGAAAGGGTGTAGGCGTGACGCTCGTCGGGGCGTCGCCTGTGCTGGATCTGTTCACGCGCGAGGCATCGCTCGGGCTCGTGTTCCGCCCGGGCGAGGGCGACGAGAGCAGCCGCCTCGTCGGGTCTGCCGGCATCGGCGTTGGGCTGCGGCTGCTGCGCGTGGCGTCCGTTGCCCGCTCGCGCGGGATTCCGACCGGCGACCTTGACATCGGGCTGCGCGTTGGCCCGTCGTTCTCGGCCGCCCTGGGGACACCGACGGATGGGCAGCGGGCGCGTGCCTTCGCCGTCTTTGCCGACCCTTTCGTGCGCGCAAGCCGCCGCGTTCGCGGCCGCGAGGCGTTCGCCGAACTCGGCACGCATGCGCCCATGCTCCGCGTCGGCCTTACGTCCCGCCTCGGGAGCCAGCGGTAGCGCGGCGCTTTTCGCGGCGACTCCCCTGCCTTGAGCGCGGGCAGCGGCTAGACTCGGACTTTCTCAGTCTCCGGTCACCTCCATGGCTCTCCGCGTCGGCATCGTCGGGCTTCCCAACGTCGGCAAGTCCACCCTCTTCAACGCGATCTCCGAGGCCGGGGCCGAGGCGGCGAACTACCCGTTCTGCACGATCGAGCCCAACGTCGGCGTCGTGGCCGTGCCAGACACGCGACTCGACCGCCTGAGCGAACTGGCCGGGTCGAAGCAGACGCTTCCGGCGACGATCGAGTTCGTCGACATCGCGGGCCTCGTCGCGGGCGCGTCCAAGGGCGAAGGGCTGGGCAACAAGTTTCTGGCCCACATCCGCGAGGTCGACGCCGTCGTGCACGTCGTGCGTTGCTTCGAGGACCCGAACGTGGTCCACGTCGAGGGAACGGTCGACCCGCTCCGCGACATCGAGACGATCGACACCGAGTTGATGCTCAAGGACCTCGAAACGGTCCAGAAGCGCCGCGAGCGCAACGCCAAACTCGCCCGCGGCGGTGACACCTCGGCCAAGGCCGAGATGGCGGTCATCGAGCGCCTCGACGCGCACCTCGGCGAGGGCCGGACGGTCCGGACGATGGAGACGACCGAGCAGGAGGCCGAGATCGTCCGCGAGATGTTTCTGCTGACCGCCAAGCCGGTCCTGTTTGCGGCCAACGTCTCTGAGGGCGACCTGCCCGACGGCAACGCCTACGTCGACAAGGTCCGCGAGCGTGCCGAGGCTGAGGGCGCAGGCGTCGTGGTGATCTCGGCCGAGTTCGAGGCCCAACTCGCCGATCTGCCGGCCGAGGACCGGGCCGAGTTCCTGGCTGCCGCAGGCGAGGACGAGAACGGTCTGACGCGCCTCGTTCAGGCCGCCTACGCGCTTCTCGGCCTCATTACCTACTTCACCGCCGGCCCGAAAGAGTCGCGCGCGTGGCAGATCCGCAAGGGCACCAAGGCCCCGCAGGCAGCTGGCGTCATCCACTCGGACTTCGAGAAGGGCTTTATCCGCGCTGAGACGATCAAGTTCGCCGACTACGACCGCCTCGGGACCGAGGCCGCCGTGCGCGAGGCGGGCGCGATGCGGAGCGAGGGCAAGGAGTACACCGTTGCCGACGGCGACGTGATGCTGTTCCGTTTCAACGTCTGACCCGCTTTATCCGGCGGCTGCCTCGACGGCGGCGCTGAGACCGTCCCACGACGCCCGCCCGCGGCTGGCTGCGAGCGCCCCGAGGCGCTCGGCCCGGTCGCCCGCCAGGATCGCGACAAGCGCCTCGGCGAGCGCCGCTGGGTCATCGGGCGGAACGACGATCCCGGCGTCGCCGACATC
>DASVSE010000260.1:0-4973 GCA_036388235.1 Rubricoccaceae bacterium
CTCGTTGGGGGCGAGTAGGCCGGTGGGCGGGTGCTCTGAACGTGCCCTGTACTGCGTTGCCTGTCGCCTTGCGAACAGCCGAGTGCGGACCGGTTAAATGAACGCGGCCGGCTGTCCCGAAGAACAGCCGGCCGCGTCGAATCCGACCCGCGTTCGTTACCGGACGACCGTGAAGCGCTGCGCGGACTGCACCGACGCGCCCGCAGCGCGGACGACGTAGACGCCCGCCGGCAGGCGCGACACGTCGACGGTGAAGGCCTGGCCCGAAACGGCCGGACCGTCATGGACGAGCGCGACGGCCCGGCCGAGCGCGTCGTAGACAGCGACGCGGACGGGCTCCGAG
This sequence comes from Rubricoccaceae bacterium, assembly GCA_036388235.1. Classification (GTDB taxonomy): domain Bacteria; phylum Bacteroidota; class Rhodothermia; order Rhodothermales; family Rubricoccaceae; genus DASVSE01. The sequence continues at coordinate 344 of DASVSE010000260.1, forward strand.
GATGCCATGCCGAGCGTGAACGTGGCCGTGCCCGAGGCCGGGTTCGGCGCGACCGCCGAGAGGCCCGTCGTCGCCGAGGCGCGGTCGTCGCCAGCCGACGTGATGAACACCGAGAACGCGCCCGGGTTGACGTTGAAGAACACATTGCCGACGGCCGCGACGACGATGCGGCCCTGCGACGTCGCCCCGCCGGGGAGGAGGACCTCGGCCGAGCCGTCGTTCGGGGTCGACGCGACGACCGTCTCGAACGTCACGCCGTTGTCGGCCGAGTAGCGGATCTCGACGTTCTCGACGTCGACGAAGTCGAGGTCGGGCACGCCGAGGTCGTCGAGCGCGTCGGTGTTAGCGACGTTCCACGTCACGGTCACGGGCGTGCTCGTGAAGAGCGTGGCGCCCGTAGCAGGTGCGGTGACCGTGAACGGGCCCGCGCCGGCATCGGTGAGCAGGCTGATCGTGACGTCGCCGATGGCGCCGCCGCCGGCGCGGTTGTCGCGGGCCGTCAGGCGGAAGTTGAGCGTCCGCGTGTCGATCGGGAGCGCTTCACCGCGCACAGGCGCCTGCCCGGCGAGCAGGCGTGTGAGCTGTGGGAACGTCCGCGACGGCGACGGGACCGGGTTGAACGAGCGGAAGAACGGCGGGCCGGTCGGGACGCCGTTGTTGGCGGGGCTGCTGGCCGGGCCGAGGTCGTACTCCTCCCACGTGTACGTCAGCGCCGCTGGCGTGGCGTCGGTCGCCGCGCCGGTCAGCGTGAATGGCGTGCGGACCGGGATCGTGATGCCGCTCGGAGCGGTCACGACCGGGATGTCGTTGTTCGTCGGGGCGGTCGCGCCGCACGTGCTGCCGCCGCCGTTCTGGATAAAGCCCGAGATCTGCTGGAGCGAGACGGCGTGGAAGTACGGGTCCGAGAAGGTCTGGAGGTTCGCCGAGCCGCAGATGCCGGCGTAGGCCATGATTGTCGAGCCGGAGCCGGGCTCGTAAGCCGCCGTCCCCGACCGGTTGCCGCTGCAGTTGCTCGTGGTGCTGTTGAAGGTGTGGTCTCCGCGGAACTGGTGGCCGATCTCGTGAGCGACGTAGTCGATGTCGAACGCGTCGCCCGTCGGCGAGGGCGAGCCGGTCAGGCCGCGCGCCTTGCTGGTCCCACACACGACGCCGAGCCCGGCCACGCCGCCACCGCCGGTCCCGACAAGGTGGCCGATGTCGTAGTTGGCCGTCCCGATGACCGCGTCGATGGTCGACTGGTTGGCTCCCAGGTCGCTTGACGTGTTGGCAAAGGGGTCGGTCGCGGCGTTGGTATAGATGATCAGGTCGTTGTTCGCGACGAGCTCCATGCGGACCGACAGGTCGCGCTCGTAGACCTGATTCACCCGGTTCATCGTCTGCACGATGGCGGCGAGCGCGCCGCCGACGGTCCCGCCGTGGAAGGCCGTGTACTCGCCCGTCGCGGCCATCGCGAGGCGGTACGTGCGGAACGTCGTGCCGTTGGACGTCAGGGGCGCGGAAAGCGTGGCCGGGCCGGTTGCCTCGCCGGGGGCGTCGAGGAGCGCCTCGGCGGCGCGCGCGGCGTGCTGGGCCTCCGTCATGACGGCGTCGGCGGCGTAATACGCCAGGTAGGCATTCGCCGTCGTCCGCGCGTAGGGGTCGACGTAGACCGTCCCGCCGGGCGTGAAGGCCATCGCGGCGAAGCCGGCCGGGGTCAGGCTGAGGCGGACCGTCGCGCTGGGGACGTCGCGGCCCTGCCCGGTGTACGTCCGGATCTCGGGGTAGCGCGCCTGCAGCGCGGGCGCCATCACGGGCGCCTCGGCGACGCGGAACCACAGCACGCCGCCGTCGGGCATGGGAACAGGCACGTCGGCACCGCGAGCCAGCCCAGCCGCCTCGGCCGGAGCCGTGGCGAGGCGGGCGGCCATCGCGTCCCGGTCGAGGCGGAGCGTGCGCCCGGCGGTCGTGGCGGTCGCGGGTGCCCCGAGGGCGGCGACCGACGGAGCGTCGGACCAGAACCCGTCGCTCTGCGCGCGTGCGGACGGAACGAGGAGGCCTACGGCAGCGGCGAGCGCGGCCACACGAGCGAAAGACGGCATCAGGACGTCAAGGGATGGAGAAACCCAAGAGTACGCCGCTCCAGCCTCGATGTCATCCCACGGGCGGAGTTTGTCCCCGCCCCACGGACCGCCTACCGCCCGGCCGGGACGCCGAGAAGGGCGTCGAGGCTGCCCACGGTCACCGAGTGGTACGTCGGGCGTGCCGCCGCATAGATGCGCTGTGCAAGCGGACGGCCCCAGTCGGTCGCCGCGAGGTCACCGTAGAGCGGGCGGACGTACTTGCGGCGCCCCTGCCGCATCAAGAAGGATTCGAGGGCGGGCAAGGCGGGCTCGTAGCGGTTCCGGATGGCGATGCGCAGCCACGAGAACAGGACCTCGGAGTTGCCCGAGCGCGACAGGCCGAATGCGGCGTCGAGGTCCGCGAGGCGCGCGGCGGGAAGCGTCTCGGGAAGGGCTTGCAGAAAGTGAATCCACTGCGGCGTCGCCCAGCCGGCGGTGCCGGCGTCCGTCGCGAGGTCGAGCGCGCCCTGGCCGCCGGCGAAGGCATTGGCCGCCGCCTCGGCGCGCGCAAGCGCCTCGGAACGAACCGGGGGCACATTGTCCGGCAGGCCCGGCATCTCCATCCACTCCTCGGGCCGGACGGCGGCACGCGCGGCCGGATCGTCGTTCCACAGGTGGGCGTCCAGCTCGGCGAGCAGGCCCGCCGTCGTCATCGAGCCAAAGGCGTTGCGGTCGAAGTAGCCCCGCAGGAACGCGTCGAGGCGCGGGCGCCCGACGACCGACTCGACGGTGTACAGGAACGCGGCGCCCTTCTCGTACGGGACGCCCGTGAAGCCCTCGTCGGGGTCGCGGCCCGTCAGGTCCACGTGCAGGATCTGGTCGGCCGCGGGCATGCCGGCCATCTCAGCCGTTAACTCGGCGCGGCCGAGCTGGCGCAGCATCTCGGCGTACTCGGTGCCGTAGACGGCCTCCATGATGCGGTTCTCGAAGTAGACCGTAAAGCCCTCGTTGAGCCAGAAGTCGCTCCAGGTCGCGTTCGTGACGAGGTTGCCGCTCCACGAGTGCGCGAGCTCGTGCGCGACGAGGCTCACGAGCGAGCGGTCGCCAGCGAGGATCGTCGGCGTGGCGAACGTCAGCGTCGGGTTCTCCATGCCGCCGAAGGGGAAGCTCGGCGGGAGGACGAGCAGGTCGTAGCGGCCCCAGCGGTACGGCCCGTAGAGGCCCTCGGCGGCCGCGATCATCTGCTCGACGTCGCGGAACTCGCTCTCGGCGGGCCCGACGACGGCCGGCTCGGCCCAGACGCCCGCGCGCTCACCGAGCGGCCGGAACTCGATGTCGCCGACGGCGAGCGCGATGAGGTACGGCGCGACCGGGTGCTCCATCTGGAAGCTGAACTCCTGGCGGCCGTCCGGCATCAGGGCCGGGTGGCCGTCGGCGTCGGCGCTCATGACGGCTGTGAGGCCGGCCGGCGCGACGATGCTGGCGCTGTAGGTCTGGCGGATGCCCGGGCTGTCCTGCGTCGGGATCCACGTGCGCGTGAGGATGGCCTGGCCCTGCGTGAACATGAACGGCTTGCCGGACGACGTCTGGGCCGGCGTCAGCCACTGCACGGCTGCGGCGCTCGGCAGCGTCGAATACGCGACGACGATCTGGCGCGAGCCAGGCATGTCGCCCACGAGCGGGTCCGCGGGCGGCAGGGCAACCGTAAGGGGCGCGCCGAGAAGCGGGTCGGCCGCGCCGACCGTGAATGCGAGCGGCGCGCCGGCCATGTCGGTGACGGCGGCGATGGCGAGGCCGCGCGTGTCGAGGACGACCTCGCGGGCGTCGGGGCGCGCGGCGACGGTCAGCGTGGCCAGGCCGTTGAGCGTCTGCGCCTCCATGTTCACCTCGAGGCTCAGCCCGACGTGCGTCACGCGCGCCTCGGCGGGGCGGGCGTACGAGTGGACGTCCTGCGCGAGGGCGAGGCGGCCGGGGCGCGGGCTGCCCGTAACGGCCCCGTCGTCCTCGACGCGTGCAACCTGTGCCGTGGCCGGCGCGGCGGGGCGTGTGGCCGAGCAGCCGGCGGCGAAGAGGGCGGCGAGCAGCAGGGCGACGGGGAGAGACAGGCGGCAGCAGGGCATCGGCGGGGCGTCGGGCGAGGGGCGGGCAAGATAGACGGCGACGCGCTCCGGCCTGGAGGAACGTCGCCGTCGTTTCAACGCCGCACCCGTCCCGCGTCGTGCGCTACGGCCGCCGGCCGCGCTACGGCTGGCGGACCATCTCGACGACGACGCCGGGCTGCGGGCTGAACCGGAACGACACCAGACGCCGCGTCGCCACGTCGATGGCGTACGTCGCCGGCCCGTTCGGCGAGACCGACTCGACGGTCCACGCGGGGGCGCCGGCGACGTCGTCCTGCCCTGTGACCGTGAACGTCAGCGTCGAGACGCCGTGCGTCGCGTCGTAGACGGCGACGGTGGCCGTGTAGCCCTCGGCGAGCGGGAGGCTCCGCGCGATCTCGGCCGACCACGACGAGTCGAAGACGGGCGCGTCGAGCGGCACGGAGACCGGATCGGTGCCCTTCGTGCCCGAGACGCCCGTCGACGTAAACG
>DASVSE010000261.1:0-5154 GCA_036388235.1 Rubricoccaceae bacterium
ACGGCCGACGGCAGAGTGCTTCCTTCCCTCGACTCCGCTGACGCCTTTGAGGCCGCCGACGAGGGCGTCTTTGCGGACGGCCCGTGGCTACGCGTCCGCACACGGACAGATGTAGGGTTGCTCGTCGTCCGGTAGTCCCCGCGCTCCTTCCAAACCAGCGCTGCTCGTCAGGGACTATGCCCGTCCATGACGAGCATGGTCCGGGTTGAATCGAAGGGGTGCGCGTCGCAAATGTTCTGGCACACAGCCGGGATATCCCCATTACTCGGAGGGATATCCTCGTGTCCGGCGGGGATTGTCCCGCACGCTGGCGGACCTCCGCCCATCCGCCTGCTCCAATGGCCCTCCCTGCCACCGACCGTCGCCGCGCAGCCCTTCCCGACCCCGCGGGCTTCGCAACCCTCGGCGCCGTCGTCCGCATTGAGCGTCCCCGCGACGGCTCCGTCGTGCTCGTCTGCGAGGGCGGCGCGCGCCTGCGCCTCGACGCGCTCGCCGACGACACGCTCCGCGTCCGCCTGGCGCCGCCCGGCCCGGATGGCGGCGCGGGCGCCTTCGCTGCCGACGACTCGTACGCTCTCGACCCCGCGGCCGAGTGGGCCGGGCCGCAGCAGTGGACCGTTCGCGTAAACGACGACGGCGTCCGCTTCGAGACGGCCTCTCTCGTCGCCGAAGTGACGCGAGCGGCGTGCCGCCTGCGCGTCCTCGATCGCGCGGGCCGTGTGCTCCTCGACGAGTCCGGCGGCAGCGCGTGGAGCGCCGACGGGCGCCGCGCCCACTCGCTCCACCTTGGTGAGGCGGACCGCCTCTTCGGCTTGGGCGATAAGCCGCTTCCGCTCGACCGCCGGGGTCAGATCGTCGAGATGTGGAACACGGATGCCTACCAGTTTGGACCTGGCACGGACCCACTGTACAAGTCCGTCCCGTTCGTCCTTCGGCTCGGCGAGCGCACGGCCGTCGGCCTCTTCTACGACTCGACGCGTCACACAGCCCTCGACCTCGGCGGGACGGATGCGGGCACGCTCCGCTTCGAACAACCTGCCGCTGAGCGGGGCGGCACGAGCGAGCTAGACCTCTACATCCTCACGGCCCCGACGCCTCTGGGCGTCGTGCAGGCCTACGCGCGCCTGACCGGCCGGACGCCGCTTTTGCCCCGCTGGGCCCTCGGGTACCACCAGTGCCGGTACTCATACATGGACGAGGCCGACGTCCGCAGCGTCGCCCGCGAGTTCCGCAGCCGGGGCATTCCCTGCGACACGCTCTACTTCGACATCCACTACATGGACGGCTTCCGCGTGTTCACGTGGGACACGGCCGCCTTCCCAGATCCCGAAGGCCTCCTCGCCGACCTCGCCGACGACGGCTTCCGGTCGGTCGTCATCGTCGACCCCGGCGTCAAGGCCGACGATCCGGCCTACGGCGTCTACACGGAAGGCGAGGCCCTAGATGCGTATGTCCGTTACCCCGACCGCGACGGGCAGCCCGGGCCGGTAGCGCTTGGTGAGGTCTGGCCTGGCACGTGTGCCTTCCCAGACTTTACGCGCCCAGACGTGCGCGCCTGGTGGGGTCGGCTCCACGACGGCCTCATCAGCACGGGCGTTGCCGGCATCTGGAACGACATGAACGAGCCTGCGCTGTTCTCGGTCGCCCACGTCGAGGGCACCATGAACGCCGAGCACGCCGTCGGGACGCTGCCGGACGAGGTGCGACACAGCTTCGAGGGGCGCGGCGGGTCGCATGCCGAGGCGCACAACGTGTACGGTATGCAGATGCAGCGCGCCACGTGGGACGGCCTCAAAGCCCTCCGGCCCGAGGCGCGTCCGTTCACGATCACGCGCGCCGCCTATGCCGGCGCGCAGCGCTACGGCACAGGCTGGACGGGAGACAACTCGGCCTCGTGGGACCACCTCGTCTTGGCGGTCCAGCAGGCGCTCTCACTCGGCGCCTCGGGGATGCCCTTCGTCGGCGCCGACGTCGGCGGGTTCAGCGGGACGCCTACGGGCGAACTGCTCGCGCGGTGGACGCAGGTCGGCGCGCTCACGCCGCTCTTCCGCAACCACTCGGCCATCGACACCCCGCGGCAGGAGCCGTGGCTCTTTGGCGAGGAGGTCGAGCGCGTCTGCCGCGAGGCCATCGAGCTGCGCTACCGCCTGCTGCCCGTCCTCTACACCGCCCTCTGGCAGGCTGCGACGGCTGGCACCCCGATGCTCCGCGCGCTCGCACTCGTGCACCCCGAAGACGAGACGATCGCTCGGACGAGCCCGCTCGGCTTCTACGTCGGCGACGCGCTCTTGGCGCACCCAGTCGTCGTCGAGGGCCAGACCGAGCGCGAGGTGTACCTGCCCGCCTCGCCGGGCGGCTGGTACTGCCTCGAAACGGGCGAGCACCTTGCGGGCCGCCAGACACTCTGGACCCAGACGCCGCTCGACCGCTTGCCGCTCTACGCCCGCGGCGGGTCCGTCGTCGCCCTCGGGCCGGTCCGGCAGCACACAGGCGAGCCGGTCCGCTCGCTCGACGTCCACGCGTACCTCGCGCCGGGCCGCCACGAGTCCATCTTGTACGACGATGTCGGCGACGGCTGGGCCTTCCGCGACGGCGCCTTCTGGCTCGGCCGCCCGACACTCGACACGACGCCCGAGCGCGTCGAGCTGACGTGCGCCGTCGAGGGCCACTATGTCCCCGAGTGGGAGCAGTGGACAGTTGTCGTGCACGGCCTGAGTCGCGCGCCGGTGGCTGTAACAGTCGCGGGCGAGCCCGTCGACGCCGCGTGGGATGGCCGGACGCTTCGGGTCCAGACGCCCGTCGGGGCGCCGGTCCACATAATGCGCTGAACGGGCACCGGATCACCGCCCGCACGCCGGGCGTGTGGAGCCTGGGCCGGTCCGCCCGCGTTCGCCGTTCTCACTTCTGCCCGACGATGCCCGTCCGCGCTCTCTTTTTCGCCCTTGCGGCCTCGCTCGTCCTCACCGCGTGCGGACCGGCGCCGGTCCCGGTTGGCAGTCGCATCCCGTCTTACGAGACCGACGCGGACCAGCCCGCCCCGTTTGACACGTCGGCGTTCAACTTTCTGGTGATCGGCGACTGGGGCCGAAATGGCTACTTCAACCAGGCGGATGTCGCGCGCGGGATGGGCCGCTTCGGGTCGGCGATCGACAGCCGGTTCACGATCTCGACCGGCGACAACTTCTACCTCTCAGGCGTGACGAGCGTCGACGACCCGCGGTGGGAGCGCTCCTTCGAGAACATCTACACGGACGCGAGTCTCCAGAGCCGGTGGTACACGGTCTTGGGCAACCACGACTGGTATGGCAACGTGCCGGCTCAGATTCTGTACACCCGCCAGTCCGACCGCTGGTACTTGCCGGGCCAGTACTACGCGACCGAAATGAGCTTTGGCGACGCGACGCAGCCCGAGGGCGCGACGCGCGTCTTGTTCGTGTTTCTCGACACAACCCCGCTGGCGACTGCCCCCGAGGCACGCGATCGCTTCTCACAGACCGGCGTCTGGAACGACGACAGTCAGATCGCGTGGCTGGACCAGACGCTCTCGCGCTCGACAGCGCCGTGGAAAATCGTCATCGGGCACCACCCGATTTACGTCGGCTCAAACCGCTATTCGGACAACCCGCGCCTTGTGGCCTCGCTCGTGCCCATCTTCGAGCGGACCGGCGTCCAGGCGTACATCGCAGGACACGACCACAACCTTCAGCACCATCGCCCGGCCGGCTCGCCGGTCGACTACTTCATCTCGGGTGCCGGGTCGCTCACGCGCGAGGTGCGCCTCACCGACAACGCCTTGTTCTCTTTCCGCACGCCAGGCTTTATGGCGGTCTCAATGACGCGCAATCAGATGAGCGCGCGGATGCTGGACCAAGACGCAAACCTCGTCTACGAGGCCAACGTGCCGCGGGCGCGGGGGCGGCGGCTGCCACTTCCGTTCGGACTCGGAGAGGGCAGCTAACCCGCTGTATTTAAGCCTGGCCAGGACGAACATGAAGGCTGAGCATTGAGGGCCGAGTCGTAAGCTGCGCGGGCACGCGTCGCCACGACGGCGCTGACTCCTCCTGCCTCCCTCGCCCATGCTCCGCTTACGTTGTCTCGCTGTGCTCGTTTCTGGTCTGGTCATTCTCGCGGGTTGCGCCTCAACCCGACAGCCAGAACCAGGAACCCTTACCGCCGGCGTTCCGGACGGAGACTGGCTGGTCACCGTTCGCATCCCATCGTTCAACGCGGCCGGGCGAACGGTCGAAATCCCGATGGTGATGTCGATGGCGGCCGATGGAAACCGGTTCGAAGGCGACTCGCCATCCGCCGTCCTCGCAGACGTTGCAGGTGGAGGCCGGAACGTGCTGCTGGCTCGCCTGCTCCGGCCGTCGGCCGTCCGCGGTGGCGGTGTGATTCACCTTGTCGGCGGGCGCGCAGAGGGTAGGCGGCTGAGCGGAACACTCGTCATCCCACGCGTCGCCGCGCCCACCTTCGACGCAGCAATTCGCGACGGGCGCATGGAGGGCACGCTGACCTGGCGCGGGCGCCCATACGGGACCCTGACGGGCATACCGCACGTCGGAACAGCGCCGCTCCGCGACTACCGCGCGGTCCTGCAATCGGTCGAAGACACGCTCGCGACCCGTTTCTACCGCCCCGACCTGCTCCAGACGCCGACCTGGCAGGGGTTCTTCGATGACACGCGAGACCGCATGGGACGCGTTCGAGACGACGCCGATGCACTCCTGGCGTTCAACACGCTGTCGGCGCGCGTGAACACCTCCCACTTTGTCCTAGACGCGCGTGAGGCAGCGGAGCCCTCGCCGGCCACGGTGAGCGGCACGGCTCAACCCGCCGCGCTCTCCCTCTCGACGCCCCGTTCAGGCGTCGCGTTGCTCACGGCTCGGGGCTTCCCGGTGCGCCTCACGGCAGATTCGGTCCGGGCAGTGATGGAACAAGTGGTTGCCTCGGGCGCGCACACGCTCGTCGTCGACCTGCGCGGCAACCGGGGTGGCTGGTTCGTCTCGCTCGCGATTGCGAGTCACCTTTTGGACCGCGATGCACCCGCCGGCGTCGAGCTTGGCCGTGGATGGTGGACGCAGCACACTGCATTTCCCACCGCCTCTGAAGCGGCGGCGCTCCCGAATCTGAGTTCCTACGACCTCGGGGCAT
>DASVSE010000262.1:0-1674 GCA_036388235.1 Rubricoccaceae bacterium
CCAGCGCCGCGCGACGATCGCCATCCTCGCCGAGGAGGACGCGGGCGACATGATCGACGAACTCCGCGCCCGCATTCCCGACTGGAAGACGACGCGCATCGTCTGCCGGACGGGCTCGCCGATCGACCCTGCGGACCTCGCGCTCGTCAACCCCAACGCCGCCCGGTCGGTCGTCGTCCTCGCGCCCGAGACTGACGACCCCGATGCGAGCGTCATCAAGACCGTCCTGGCGCTCACAAATGGCCCCGACCGCAAAGACGGCCGCTACCACATCGTTGCCGTCATCCGCGACCGCAAGAACGCCGGCGTCGCCCGGATGGTCGGCCGCGACGAGGTCCACCTGATCCTCTCGGGCGACCTCATCGCGCGCGTGACGGCCCAGACGTGCCGCCAGTCGGGCCTGTCCGTCGCCTACACCGAGCTGCTGGACTTCGGCGGCGACGAGATCTACTTCACCGACGCCGGCCCGCTCGTCGGGAAGACGTACGGCGAGGCGCTCGCCGCTTACCAGACGTCCGCTGTGATGGGCATCCGCAGCGCTACTGGCCGGATCCAGCTCAACCCGCCCGGCGAGACCGCGCTGGGATCGGGCGACGCGCTCATCGTGATCTCCGAGGACGACGACACGATCCGCCTCGCCGACGCGCCCGGCGAGGTCGACGAGGCGGCGGTCCGGACGGCCCCGCCGCGCGCCTCGGCGCCGGAGCGGACGCTCATGCTGGGCTGGAACGAGCGCGCGGGCGACATTCTCCGCGAGCTCAGCCAGTACGTCCCCGACGGGTCCTCGGCCCTGATCGTCGCCGGGGACGAGGCCCTCGCCGACGCGGCCCAAACCCCGGTCGCGCCCGCGCTCACGCTCGGCGTCCAGGCCGGCGACACGACCGACCGGACCGTGCTCGACGCGCTCGGCGTCGCCGGCTTCGACCACCTCATCGTCCTCAGCGACGCCGCGGCAGCGGACCCGCAGCAGGCCGACGCGCGGACGCTGATCACGCTCCTGCACCTGCGCGACATCGCGGACCGGCAAGACCTCGACCTCTCCATCGTGAGCGAGATGCTCGACGTCCGCAACCGCGACCTCGCGCAGGTCACGCGGGCCGACGACTTTATCGTCAGCGACCGGCTCGTGAGCCTCATGCTTTCCCAGGTGGCCGAAAACCGGCACCTCGGCGCGGTCTTCGACGACCTGTTCGACCCCGCCGGCTCTGAGATCTACCTCAAGCCCGCGTCCGACTATGTCGAGGCCGGCCGGCCGGTCACCTTCTACACGGTTGTCGAGGCGGCGCGGCGGCGCGGGCAGACGGCGATCGGCTACCGCCGGCAGGCGCAGGCGCACGACGGCGGCGCAGCCTTCGGCGTCGTCGTGAATCCGGACAAGGCGGTGGCGGTCGCCTTCGCCGACGACGACCGCGTGATCGTGCTCGCCGAAGACTGACCGCGGCCTACTCGGGCGCCGTCGCGTCGTCCGTCGCGTCGCTCACCTCGCCGTCTCCGCGCACGCGCGGGTTGGTCTTCAGGTCGTCGTCCATCGTGCGGCCGACGTAGCCGTTGCCGGCCTCGGCGACGCGTGCGCCGTCGGTCTCGGGCGTGGAGACGGTCGACCCGGTGGACGTGTTGGCCGCGTCGATGGCGTCGCTCTGCTGGTTCTGCTCGGGGGCCTTCGGAGTGTCGGCG
>DASVSE010000263.1:0-2182 GCA_036388235.1 Rubricoccaceae bacterium
GGCCATACGCCGTCGGCACGCTCAGCGTCGTCCCGAGGAGGGCCTCGACGGCCGTGATCGTCTGCGGGAGCACGAGATCGTCGCCGTCGCGGCGGAAGCGCGCGTCGGGCGTGACCTGGAACGTGAGAAAGAGGTCGCCGCGGTCGCCGCGCGGGCCGGCCTCGCCGCGCCCGGCGAGCTTCACCTTGAAGCCGTTGCGGACGCCTTTCGGAACCGTCACGCGGACCGTCTCGCCGGTCGTCGGGACGCTCAGCTCGTGCGGGCCGCCGGCGAGGGCCTCCTCGAACGAGAGCCGCACGGACGCCTCGACATCGCGCCCCCCGCGGGGGGCGGTGCCACCGAAGCCGCCGGGGCCACCCGGTGCGCCGGCCGCGCCGCCGAAGTAGCGCTCGAAGAGGTCGCCGATGCCGTCACCGCCGAACGTGAAGTCGCCTTCCGGCGCCGGCCCCGCGCCCGTCGCATCGACGCGGACGTACGTGCCGTCGGGCGTTCGGTAGAAGCGGCCGCCGCCCGGAGGCGCGCCGGTCTGCCCGCTGAAGCCGCCGAACGGACCGCCGCGCCCTGCCGGGTTCTGGCGGGCACGGTCATAGGCCGCGCGCTTCTTCGGGTCTCCGACGGCGTCGTAAGCCTGCTGGACGGCTTTGAACTGCTCCTCGGCCGCGGGGTTGTCGGGGTTTTTGTCCGGGTGCAGCTCCCGTGCCTTGGCACGGTACGCGCTCTTGATCTCTTTCTGGGAGGCGTCCGGGTCGACACCGAGGACGGCGTAGTAATCGGTAACGGCGGGCATGGTCGGGCGAGGGCAGGCCCTCAGAACGGCGGCACCCGGAGGGGCTGTTCCGTGGCGGGGCTAGGCGCTCTTCTTGCGGCGCGTCTCCCAACCGCGCTTGGCAGCGGCGCTCCGCTCTTCGGCTGTTCTCGGGTCTCGTGCCCGGCCCGAGCCGGACTTTTTGCCGCCACCCGACTCTTTGTTGACCGTCGCCCAGGCGCGGCGCTCGGCTTCGTCCTCGGGCAGGCCGCGCTCGCGGTAGCCCTCCTCGATGTGCTCGGCCTGGCGCTTCTGCTTGTCCGTGTACGCGGACTTGTCTCCTCGTGGCATGGCGGTGGAAGGAAGGGGAGCGGGCGCCACGCCGTCTGCGCCCGGCCCGTTCCGCCGCGACCGCGTCACGAGCGGGCATTCAGAAATTCCCTCGCTCCGCTCTGCGCGTCGACCTCACACTCCAACCTAGGAGCCTGCCGAGAGGGTCAGCGTGAGGCGGTCCGTGGGCGCAACTCGGCGCGGCGGATCGCCCCCGTGACGGCCGAGGCGACCACGGCGGCAGCGGCGACGGCGAGGGCCACGACCGTCGGCATGGTCCCGGCCTGGGCGGCGTAGATCCCCGCGAACGCCCACAGCAGCACGGCCGCGACGGCCGTGTCGCCGGTCCGCGAGAGCAGCCACGCCCCGGCCGCCCCGACCAGCAGGATGACGACCGGCGCCCAAACCGCTTCGGGGCCGTCCAGCCCGACCGACTTCAGCCAGATGCTCGCGTTCAGGGCCGTTGCGACGGCAACCCACGCGAGGAAGTACGAGCCGGGAATGTGCATCGCCCACAACTCGTTCTCGCGCAGCCGCATCCGGTCGTGGACGATGTAGAGCCACACCAGGCAGCCGAGAATGCCGACGATGACGGCGAGCGAAACGCCGAAATGGCCGGTCAGCCACGGAATCTGCCAGAGCCCGTTGAGAATGTTGGCGAGCGCGAACGGGACTGCCGGCGCGTCGTAGCGCGGGCCACGCCGCGCCGGCATCGCCTGGAAGCCCGCGTAGACGACGAGCATCAAGAAGATGACGGTCCAGATGCCGAACGTCCAGCCGGCCGGTGTGACGCCCGTCGGGACATCGTCCGAGACGGCGCCCGTCTGCGTGCCGAAGAGCAGGCCCGCCCCGGCGAGCCCGTTCAGGACGAGGTTGACGGCGACGGCGAGGACGACGACAAGCTGGCGGGGCAGGCCGCGCATGAGCACTCGGGGAAGACGCGTGTCTTACCCGGCACGCCGCGCCCTGTTCTTGACCGGAGCCCTCAGAGCGCGTCCAGCCCGCCGTCGACGACGAGCGTCTGGCCGGTGATCCACGAGGCCGCGTCCGAGGCCAGGAAGAGGGCGGCGTTGGCGATGTCCTCCGGCTCGCCGAGGCGGCCGAGCG
>DASVSE010000264.1:0-2475 GCA_036388235.1 Rubricoccaceae bacterium
GACGGCTGCGAGCAGCGCCTCGGCGACGCGCGCCTGATCCTCAGCGCTCAGACCTTCGTGCAGCGGCAGCGTCACGGCACGCGCGAAGACGGCGTCGGCGGCAGGGAAGTCACCCGGGGCGTGGCCGTCGCGGTGGCAGAAGAAGTCTGTCAGCGGCATGTGGTACGTCCCGACCGTCGCCTCGATGCCCGCGTCGCGTAGGTCGGCGAGGATGGCCGTGCGGTCGGCCCCGTCGGGCAGGAGGACGACGTAGGACTGGTAGACGGGCTCGGAGCCGGCCGGAACGTGCGGCGCCTGAACAGGCGTGCCGGCGAAGAGGGCGTCGTAGCGGACGGCTCCCGCTCGGCGCGCGGCAACGATGCGGTCAAGCTTGGCCATCTGCGTCACGCCGAGCGCGCCCTGCATCTCGGTGAGCCGGTTGTTAAAGCCCGCGAGCACGAATCGCACCTGGCCAGCCGCGTCTCGCTGCTGCCCGTGGTTGCGGAGCGCGCGGAGGTAGTCTGCCGTCGCGTCGTCGTCGGTCGTGATGGCCCCACCCTCGCCTGTCGTGACGGCCTTGCGCGGGTGGAAGCTGAAGCAGCCGAGCTCACCAACGGAGCCTGCCGAGCGGCCGTCGCGGCTTGCGCCGAGCGCGCACGCAGCGTCCTCGACGACGGGCAGGCCGTACCGACCGGCGATCTCCATGATGCGCGTCATGTCCGCCATCTGCCCGAAGGCGTGGACGGGCAGGACGGCGCGGACGCGCCGGGCTGTCTCGCGCGTCGCGACGAGGCGCGAGAGCGTGGCGTCGAGCGCGTCCGGGCACAGGTTGAACGTGGACGCGTCCACGTCGACGAACACGGGCCGCGCGCCGCACAGCTCGACCACGTTGGCCGTCGAGAGCCACGAGTAGGCCGGCGTCACGACGAGGTCGCCCGCTCGCACGTCGAGCGCCATGAGGGCCATCTGGAGCGCCGCCGTGCAGTTCGTCACCGCGACGGCGTGGCGCGTGCCCGCGACGTGCGCGACGGCCGCCTCGAACGCCTCGACCTGCGCGCCCTGCACGAGGAAGCCCGACTCGAGCACGGCGCGGACGGCTGCGAAGTCCCCCTCGTCGAGCGAGGGGACAGTGAGGCGGATCGGGGCGGCGTCAGGCATCGGGGTCGCCTCCATCGGGTCAGGCTGGGACAGCGGACTGGTAGAACTCGGCCGTCCGCGCGATGCCCTCTTCGAGATCGACACGTGCCTCGAAGCCGAGCAGGTTGCGGGCCTTGTCGACCGCCGGCACGCGGAGTTCGACGTCGGCGTAGTCCTTGCGCACGAACGAGATCTCCGACGACGAGCCGAGCACACGCACGACCGTGTTGGCGAGCCCGTAGATCGTGACCACGGCGCGGGCGTTGCCGATGTTGAACGACTCGCCGACGGCCTCGGGCCGCGTCAGCGCGAGCATCGTCCCCTCAACCATGTCGTCGACGTAGCACCACGCGCGGATCTGCGAGCCGTCGCCATGGATCTGGATCGGGAGTCCGGCGATCGCGCGCTCGATGAAGGCCCGCATCGCGCCCTCGCCGACCTGGCCGGGCCCGTAGACGTTGAACGGCCGGACGGCCGTCGTCGGGAGGCCCTGCTCGGAGAAGTAGGCGTGCGCGAGGTGCTCCTCGGCAAGCTTCGAGACGGCGTACGTCCACCGCGCCTCGCCGACTGCGCCGACCGAGGTCTTGTCGATCTCGGCCGACTGAAAGCCGTGCGTGCCGAACACCTCGGACGTCGAGAAGCACACGACGCGGTCGCAGTGGTCTAGCCCCGCCGCGGCCTCAAGGACGTTCGCCGAGCCGACCATGTTGACGCGCATCGTCGTGACGGGCTTGAGCGCGACGGTGTCGATGCCAGCGATGGCCGCGGCATGGACGACGACGTCGGCGCCACGCATGGCCGCGCGGACGGCGTCGAAGTCGAGCACGTCACCCTCGACGAGCTTCAGATTGCGGTGGTCGCGGAAGGGCCGGTCCTTGAGCGAGTTGCGCGTGAGGTTGTCAAAGGCGACAATCTCGTTGTGCTCCACGAGGCGGCCGATGAGCGTCGAGCCGATGAAGCCGGCGCCGCCCGTGATGAAGATCTTTTTGCCGCTGAGCATGGGTGCGGTGCTGGGTAGGGCACCAGAGTAGAGCGTGCGGTCGGGCGACACGTCGTAGCCGGCGTCGAACCCGGTCAGCCTGGAGAGGCCTCGCAGACTCGGGCCAGCACAGGACGGCCGTTGGCATTGAGGAGGGCCCGAAGGTAGGCGCCGTACTCGTTCTTGCGGTAGACGTGCGCGAGACGAGCAAGGTCCTCGGGCGAGATCCAGCCCTGCTCGAAGGCGATCTCCTCAGGGCAGGCGATCTTCTGGCCCTGCCGCTGCTCGATGGTCTGCACGAAGTTGCCGGCCTGGAGCAGGCTCTCCGTCGTCCCGGTGTCCAGCCACGCGAAGCCGCGCCCCATCTGCTCGACGTCGAG
>DASVSE010000265.1:0-4648 GCA_036388235.1 Rubricoccaceae bacterium
TCGAGCGGTCCGCCTCAGGGACGGTCTCGCAGCGCTATCCCTGCCGCCTCGACCTCAACCTGACGGGTAGCGACTTCCGGTCGTGCTCGATTGGAATCACGTACAGCAAGCGCCCCGACACGGTCCTCGGCGTCCCCACAACCCGGCTCTCGTTTGGCTACGACTTCGGCACGACGCAGGTCGCCGCCGGCCTCGGCCTCGTGCTGACGGTCGATGAGGGTACGTGGACCGATCTCGTCTACGCCCGGACGGCCGCGCAGACCGTCGGTGCCCCCGTCGACGCCCTCCCGTTCGCGCCCGACCCGACGCCGGCCGCCGACTACTACCCGCTCGACGTCGGCAACGAGTGGATGTACCGCTACTCGGAGCAAAGCGTCTACGGCATCTTCGACCGGCTCGAACGCCGCCGTGTCCTCCGCGAGGAGACGGTCGGCGGGCAGACCTACGCCGTCGACCAGACGTGCACCTACAACCTCCGCGACGCCGCGCCAGGCTGGGCATGCGGGACCGAGCGCCGCCTCCGCTTCGACCCGGCCACGACGAACGTCGTGCAGCGCATCGGGGACGCCGAGCGCGTCGAGATCTGTCGCCTCGGGGCCGACTTTGGCGCGCCGGCCGACTGCGACGGCAGCGCCTATGTGGGCTACGTCGACGCCGGGACGGAGGTCGTCATCGGCGGGACGCCCTACACGGTGGCCCGCGTCAAGGGCCGCACCTCGCTCGCCAACGTCCCGCCGCCGGCCTATATCGCTGGCATCGGCGAGGCCGAGCGGCCGGTCGGGGCGTTCCAGACGAGCCGCTTCGAGTTTGCGCGCGTCCGCGGCGTCGAGTACGGCGCGCGCCCCGTCTCGGGCGAGTCCGGCGCGCCTGCTGCCGCCGCGTTCGCCCTCGCCGCCACGCCCAACCCGACCGCGGGCGCCCTCCGCCTCGCGCTAACCCTCCCCGAGGCGCAGACGGTCACCGCCGAGGCCTTCGATGCCCTCGGCCGTCGCGTCTGGCAACAGACCGCCGCGCTCGCGGCCGGATCGCAGACGCTCACCGTCGACGCCTCGGCGTGGGCGCCCGGCGTTTACGTCCTCCGCGCGACGGCCGGTCGCGCCTCGGCGACCGCCCGCATCGTCCGGCGGTAGGCCGGGGCGCGGGCCACCGATTGGGTGCACGAGCCACCGATTCGGTACACGGGCCGCTGATCCGCTACACGGGCCACCGATTGGCGGCACGCTGCCATTGAGGCAGTGTTCGGTGCCACTGATTCGTTCCACGCGCCACCGATTCATTCCACGAGCCAGTGATCCATTCCACGGGCCGCTGATTCACTGCGCGCTGCCATTGAGGCAGTGCGCGCTGCCCACCGCGCCCGGGGCCGGCACTACCGCCGGCGCGCCTGGACCGTCCCGAGCGCCGGGGCGGCCTCAAACGACGGCGCGGAGGCCCGGCACCCGGACCTCCGCGCTCAACCAGCCGAGCCGCGTGCGTTACGCCGCGTTCTTGATCGCCTCGTAGGCGTCGAGCAGCTCCTGGACGGCGGCGCCGGACTGCGCCATCGTCGCCTTCTCCTCGTCGTTGAGGGCGAGCTCGATCGTCTCCTGGATGCCACCGGCCCCGAGCTTGACGGGCACGCCGATAAACATCTCGTTGAGGCCGTACTGGCCCGTCACCCACGCCGCGACGGGGAGGACGCGGCCCGAGTCCTTCACGATGGCCTCGACCATCTCGGCCGCGCCCGCGCCGGGGGCGTACCACGCCGACGTGCCCATGAGACCGACAAGCTCGCCGCCGCCCTTCTTGGTGCGGTCGATGATCTCGTTGAGGCGCTCGGCCGGGATCAGGTCCGTGACGGGCTGCGTGCCGATCGTCGTGAAGCGCGGGAGCGGCGTCATCGTGTCGCCGTGGCCGCCGAGGAGCATCGCGTTGATGTCGCGGATCGAGACGCCGAGCTCCATCTTGAGGAACGTCCGGAAGCGCGCCGTGTCGAGCACGCCCGCCATGCCCATCACGCGGTTGGACGGGAAGCCCGACTCCATATACGCGACGTAGGTCATCACGTCGAGCGGGTTCGAGACGACGATGATGATCGTGTTCGGCGACTGCTCGACGACCTGACGCGTGACGGACGAGACGATGTCGGCGTTGACCTTCAGGAGGTCGTCGCGGGACATGCCGGGCTTGCGCGGGAGGCCGGCCGTGATGACCGTGATGTCGGATCCGGCCGTGATCGCGTAGTCCGCGCCACCTTCGATGACGGTGTCGAAGCCGTGGATCGGGGCGGTCTGCATGAGGTCCAGCGCCTTGCCCTTGGCGACGCCCTCGTTGATGTCGATGAGCGCGATGTTCTGGACGATGTCCATCCGGGCGACGCACTCGGCGACAGTCGCACCGACGTTGCCAGCTCCGACGACGGTCAGTTTCATAGGGATGCGGGAAGGCGCGCGGCTGCGCGCAGGAGAAGGGAGGAAGCGGAGGATACTCGGGCGCGGCTGCGGGAGCGCTTCCGGGCGGTCGAAGCGCGGACGAAAACGCCAGCTCGCGCTCGCTCGCGTTCAGCCATCGCGGCGGGCCGTGAGGCGGACCTCGTTGACGCCGCGGCGGTACGCATACCCGACATGCGCAACGAGCCGCCGGATGAGCAGCAGGCCGTAGCCGTGCTTCGCTCGGGCCTGGAGCGCCTCGGCGGGCCCCGGCGCGGGCGCCGTCGTGGGGTCGAAGCGCGGGCCGCGGTAGCGGACGTGGATGGTCAGGCCGTCACCGTCGCGGCGGGCCGAGACGACGATGCGGCCGTGCGTGGGGTCTTCCATGCCGTGCTCGATGGCGTTCGCCGCGGCCTCGTCGGTGGCCTGGACGAGGCGCCGCGCGGCCGCGTCGGACAAACCGCACACCCCCGCCCACGCCTCGACGGCGCGGCGCAAGCGCGACAGCTCGGCCGTGCGCCCGGCGAGGCGCAGGGTCCCGAGCGGCACAGTGCGGCGCGGCGAAGCAGCGCGGTCGCTCACGGCGCTGCGCCGGTTGCAGGCTCGCCGGCAGGCGCGTCCCCGAAGAGGGCGGCGGCTTCCTCTGCCGTCGGCGCGAAGCGGAACACCTCGGGAAAGCCGAGCAGGTCGAACGTCTCGAAAACGCGCTCGGGCAGGGCCGCGATCACGACGTCGCCGCCGGCCGCCCTCGCCGGCTCCAGCATGGCCATAAACACGCCCAGCCCGGCCGACGAGACGTAGGTCAGGCCCGACCCGTCGGCGACGATCTGTGCGTCGCCCTCGGCGAGGCACGCCGCGAGGGCGGCCTCGAACTCGGGCGCCGTGTGGGCGTCGAGGTCGCCCGAGAGGGCGAGAACGCGGGCCGCGCCGAGGCGCGAGAAGGAGACGGAAAAGTGGCTCACGGGGCGGGTGGGGGAGAGGGGGCGGAGTGGCCGTCGTGCCATTTCATCACGACGACCGTCACGTCGTCGGCGGGCGCGTCGGGCGTGGCGGACCACGCGCGGTGCTCGGCGAGAACGGCGTCGAGGAGGGCGCGGGCCGTCAGCGTCCGGTGACGTTCGGCGGTCGCGAGGAGGCGCGTGTAGCCCCACTCCTCGCCGGACGCGTCGCGCGCCTCGACGAGGCCGTCGGTGTAGAACAAGACGGCGTCGCCGGGCGCGAGGGTGACGGTCTGCTCGTCGAGCGTCCGGCGAAAGAGGGCCGGCGAGCCCAGGCCGAACGCGACGCCGCGGCCGCGGAGCAGGCGCGCGCCGCCGTCCGTCAGGGCCGGGTCTCGGGCCAAGACGGGCGGGCAGTGGCCGGCCCGGGCGACGGCAAGCGTGCCCGCCTCGGCATCCACGACGGCGTAGGCGGCCGAGACGAACGTCCCGCTGCGGAGGCTCGGCGCGAGCGCCTCGGAGGCGCGACAGAGGAACTCGGACGGAGCCCGCGTGAGGCGCGCCCCGACGCCGAAGATGCCTTTGAGCTCGGCCATGTGGAAGGCCGCGGCCGTGCCCTTGCCCGAGACGTCGGCGACGATGATGCCCGCGCACGTCTCTGAGAGCGTGATGGCGTCGTAGTAGTCGCCGCCGACCTCGCGGGCGGGACGCTCGTCGGCGGCCATGTCGAGGCCCGCGAGGGTTGGGAGGGTCTGCGGGAAAAGGCGCAGCTGAACCTCGCGAGCGAGCGCCAACTCCTGCGCGAGCCGCTCGCGGTCGAGCGCGCCCGCGACGAGGTCGGCGTTGGCGAGTGCGAGCGCGGCCTGGGCGGCGAAGGCGTCGAGCGCGGCGACGTCGTCGGCCTCGTAAGCATCGGGCGTGCGGCGGGCGGCGAGAAGCGCGCCGCGCGGCGCGCCGCCGCGGCCTGCCAGCGGCAGCACGACGAGGCTGCCTAGGCCGCTGCCGGGGCGCGCGTGGACCCGGTGGTCGGCCTCGGCGCGGCCGAGCACGAGCGGCGCGGCGCCCGCGGCGCGCGCGAGGGCGTCCGAGTCAGCGGCGGCAGACGCGGCGTCCACGGTCAGGCCGTCGGCAGCCGCGACGCGGGCCGTGAGGTCGCCGTGGTCGAGGTCCGATAGCACGACCCATGCGGCGTCCGCGAGTCCGGCCTCGACGGGCCCGTGCGCGATCGCCTGCACGAGCGCGTCGCGGTCCAGGACGCTGCCCGCGAAGCCGGCCAGGGCCTGGAACGCGCGGCGCTCGCCT
>DASVSE010000266.1:0-1535 GCA_036388235.1 Rubricoccaceae bacterium
CGGACGTTCCTGCCGTCGGCTGCGGCCAACCCGCTCGCGCCGACGGTCGACGCCGAGCATCCGACCGAGCTTCCCGCCGGCGCGTACGACGTCGCCGTCTTCGACAACCGCTTCCCGTCCCTCTCGGCCGCGGCGACAGACGCGCCCGACCTGTACGTCCCGACGCAGCCGGCCCACGGTGCCTGCGAGGTCGTCGTGTTCACGCAGGACCCCGGCGGTGCTCTCGGGCGGCTCCCGCTCAGCCACATTGAGCTGCTGTTCGAGGTCTGGGGCGAGCGCATTCGCGACCTCGGCGAGCGTCCCGGAATCGAGTACGTTCTTCCGTTCGAGAACCGCGGCGCCGAGGTCGGGGTGACGCTGCACCACCCGCACGGGCAGATCTACGCCTACCCGGTCGTGCCGCCGGTCCCGGCTCGGGCACACGCGCAGGAGCGTGCCTTTTTCGAGCGCGAAGGCCGGACGCTGATGTCGGACGTGATCGCGAACGAGGAGGCCGACGGCCGCCGGATGCTCTACGCTGGACCGCACGCGGTCGCGTTCGTGCCCGCGTTTGCACGCTACACGTACGAGGTCTGGATCGCCCCGCGCCGCGCTGCGCCAACGCTCGCCGACGTCACCGCGGACGAGCGCGCTGACCTTGCGCGTGCACTCAAAACCGTTCTGCTGGCCTACGATGGCCTGTGGAGCAAGCCGTTTCCGTACCTCATGGCGATCCACGGGTCGGCGACAGACGGCGAGGCGCACCCCGAAGGCCACCTCCACCTCGAGTTCTCACCGCCGTATCGGACCGAGACGAAGCTCAAGTTTCTCGCCGGGACCGAGCTCGCCGCCGGCATGTTCGCCAACGACAGCCTGCCCGAGGAAAAGGCGGCGGAGTTGAAAGCCGTCCAGGTGTCCCTTGACTGAGGTCCAGACCAAGCTCGGTCTCGTCCGCGAGACGCTCGCCGCGAACGGCTTGGCCGGGCTACGCCTGCGCGGCGTCGATGGGTTTGCGTGGGCGACGGGCGGCGGCGACAGTGCGGTCCTCCTCACCGACGAGGCCGGCGTCGCGGAGGTTCTCGTTACGGCAACCGAGGCGGTCGTCCTCACCGACGCCATCGAGGCGCCGCGACTGGCTGCCGAGGTGGTCCCGCCCGAGTTCACGCTGTGGCACGCGCCGTGGCAGGACGCCCCCGCGCGCGAGGCATTCGTCCGCGACGCGACGGGCGGCGGGGCCGTCGCGAGCGACCGGCCCCGTGCGGACGAACGCCCACTTCCCGACGCGCTCGTCCGCGCCCGGCGCCGGCTCCTGCCCGACGAGGTCGAGCGCTACCGAGCTCTTGGCCACGACGCTGCCGAAGCGATGACGGCCGTGCTCGCTGACGCCCACCCCGACCTCACCGAGCGCGACCTCGCCGCGCGCGGCTCCGCTGCGCTCTGGACGCGCGGCATCGTGCCCGCCCTGATCCTCGTCGGCGGCGAGAGCCGCGTCGCGCGCTACCGCCATCCCGTCCCGACGAATGCGCGTCTGGGAGGGCGGGCGATGCTGGTCTTCT
>DASVSE010000267.1:0-4876 GCA_036388235.1 Rubricoccaceae bacterium
CGGATCGCCGAGTGGGCGCTCGAAGCCGCCCCCGAGTCCGTCCGCGCGGGAGCGAGCCTCGCCGAGCTCGACATCGCGTTCCAGAACGAGGCGACGGTCGGCCAGACCGTCGTCTCGGCCTGCGGCCCCGCCCACGGACCCGGCGACGGAGGCAGCGCGTTGGGGCATCACGTCTTTCGGGACGGTCCCACGCCCCAAACCGTCGCGCTCGCACGCACCCGCTGGACATGATCCGCCGCCTCACGCTTCTGTCGCTGCTCGCCGCCGGCGCCTGTGCGTCGCCCGAGACGGCTGCGCCTACTGCCTTTTTAGACCGCCCGCCCGGCGCCCTGGTCGTCGATGTTCGCACCCCCTCCGAGTACGCCTCGGGGCATGTCGCCGGGGCGCGCAACGTGGACGTGAACGGCGGGCAGTTTGAAGCGGCCTTCGACAGCGTAGACCGCGCGACGCCCGTTTTCCTCTACTGCCGAACGGGCCGCCGCAGTGGCGCGGCGGCCGAGACGCTCCAGCAGATGGGCTTCCGGACCGTCGTCAATGCGGGCGGCTTCGGCGCGCTTGCCGACGCAGGCGCCGAGACCGAGTAGCGGTTACCGGGCCAACCCGAAGACCTGCGTCCAGTACCGGTTCTGCTCGCCGGCGCCCATCTCGGCAAAGCGTGGGTCCATGAGGTTGCGGCAGTGGCTCGGGCTCTTCACCCAGTCGCCGACAACTTCAGAGACACTCGGCTGGCCCCGCGCGATGTTCTCGCCGACGAGGCGCCACGCGTAGCCCTCACGCGTCGCGCGTGCGCCGACGTCGCTGCCGTCCGTGCCCGTGTGGGCGAACGACTCGTGGCGCACCATGTCCTCGGTGTGGCGCGTCGCGGCCGCTTCGAGGCGGTCGTTCCAGACGAGCGGGCCGGCGGGTGCGTAGACCTCGGTCCCGCACGTCTGCCCCTTTGCTCGCGCCTCGTTGACGGCGTCCAGCATTTCGGTCCACGGATCGGCCGACGCCTCGACGCGCGGTGTGTCTGTCCCGACTACGTCGCAGCCAGAGATGATCAGGAGTCCTGCAACGAGCAGGGCGCGGGCAGAAACAGACTGACGGCGGGCCATCGGGGCGGACGGTGAGGTCCTTCCGATCATCGGCGTCCCTTCTGAACCCTATAGCACACCCGCCGAACGTCGCGAAAATGCTCCGCCTATCGGACCCTGAGCGTGACGCGGAATGAGGCCGCAGCAGGTGGCAGGCAGATCTGCGCGTCGCAGACGGCGTAGCGAACGACTCCGGTGACGGCGTGCCGGCCGCGAGCGGCGCGACGGTCGACTCGGAGCGGCTGCTCGACACGCGCCGTTCCCGCGAACGTCGACGCCTCGGCGCCGAAGGCCGGATCGTGGCCACGGACGGCTCCACGCTGGCGCGGCGTCCCCGGGGCGACTCCACGCGGGAGCGCATCGACGGCGACCGTAAGCGGCCGGCCGACGGCCGAGTCGAGGGCATACATCTTCCACCCCGGTGCGAGGGCTGCCGTGAACACGAGACGCGCGTCGGTCCCCCGCGTCCCTCCTTCGGCACGGGCGGTCCACGAGACCACGTCCTCGGGGCGCTGCTGGGCCTCAGAGGCCGGTGCGGCGGCGATCACGGCGGTGAGCAGGGCCAGAGCGAAACGAACGCGGGTCATCGGGAGAAGGCTGGAATGGGTTCCCAACGCTCGGGCGCGTCGAGTCGTGCGGCGACGTCACCGTGTGGAGCCAACCAGGACGATACGAAGGCGGGGCGCTCCTCGTGAGAGAAGCGCCCCGCTGCCCTGGTGAGGCCGAGCGAACGTAGTCTGTAAGACTAGTCTTCGTCGCCCTCGTAGCCGCCGATCTCGTCGTCGAGGCGGTCGTCGTCCGAGGCGGACGGCGCCGTCTCGGCAGCGGCGTTCTCGGAGACCACGTTGACCGTGATCGTCGCGACGGCGTCCGTTCCGAAGCGGACGTGCGCCGGGAAGGCGCCGATTTCGCGGATGTCCTCGTCGAGCGAGATCTTGCGGCGGTCGACGGTCTGACCGGCCGCGGCGAGCGCGTCGGCGATCTGCGTCGTCGTGATCGTGCCGAAGATGCGGCCGCCCTCGCCCGTGCGCGTGGCGATGGTGACGGCCGTGCCCGTGAGGGCCTCGGCGAGCGTCTTGAGCGCGGCCTGCTGCGCCTCGACCTTGTGTGCGGCCTGGCGCGTCTCCTCAGCGTAGCGCTTGATCGCGGACGTCGTCGCGGGGACGGCGAGGCGGCGCGGGATGAGGAAGTTCTGGCCGTAGCCGTTCTTGACCTCGACCGCGTCGCCCTTGGCGCCGAGCGTGTCGTGGTCCTCTGTCAGGATGACCTTCATAGGGGTGCGGGTTGCACGTCAGCAGCCGGAGCTACTTGACGTTGTCGGCGACGTACGGCAGGAGGGCGACGTGGCGCGCGCGCTTGATCGCCGTCGTGAGCTGGCGCTGGAACTTGGCCGAGATCCCGGACATGCGGCCCGGGAGGATCTTGCCCTGCTCGTTCACGTAGCGCTTGAGCGTGTCGACGTCCTTGTAGTCGATGTACTCGATGCCCGCGGCCTTGAAGGGGTCCTTGAGCTTGATGTGGTCCGCGCCCGGCGCCGCAATGCGCTGGAGGTCGTCGGGGTTGGAGGCGGCCTTGAGCGTGGCGGCCATCTCGGGCGTCACAGCGCGCGGCGGCGGGTCGTTCTGGATCTGCTCGACCTGCGTCGGATCCTCGTTGCTCGTCGGGGCGGGCGTGCCGGCGCCGAAGCCGGTCTCCTCGGTGTCGTTGACTTCCATGGTCAGGCGGCGGTTTTGGCAGACGCCGAGTCGGCCTTCTGCTGGGTGTAGTGGCGCTCCATCTTCGCGTCGTAGCGCAGCACGAGGTGGCGCATCACGTCGTCGTTGATCCGCAGGGCGCGCTCGAGCTTCGGGAGGGCGATCGGGTTCGAGAGGCGGAAGTTGACAATGACGTAGTAGCCGTTGCGCTTCTTCTCGATGGGGTACGCGAGGCGCTGGCTGCCCGTCTCGTTGACCTGCACCACGTCGGCGCCGTTGTCGGAGAGGTATGCGGTCACGCGCTGAACGATCTCTTTCGTCTGCTCTTCGGCGAGCACCGGGTTGATGATGTACATCAACTCGTACATGGGCGCCGCGTTGGCGCCGGGGGTATCGGCCATTGGGAGGACCCTGTGGGATACGTGAAAAGGACGTATGCCCGCGGCACGAAGGCTGCGAGCAGGGCGAACCCGAAAGCTAGCCCGCACGCGGGGCCGGTCCGGCGGAACACCGGTGAAGACCGCTCCGCCCACGTCTCCCCTTCCCGCTGGCGCGATGGCCGCTCAGGGGCGGAAAAACTGCTTGCCAGCGAGCTGACGCACGAGGCCGCGGAACTCGAGCTGGAGCAGGTACACGAGCGCCGTCGAGGCGTCGAGGCCGGACGCGTCGCAGACGGCGTCGAGCGGGCGAGGATCGGCGCCGAGGGCACCGAGCAACTGGCGCTCGGCCGCCGTGAGGTCGGCCGGAAGCGGTGCTGGTGACTCGGGCACGCGGGCGGCCTCGCGGATCGGAAGGCGGGGCGCGAGCGCGTCGAGAATCTCGGACGCGTCCAGGACCAGGGCCGCAGCGCCGCCCTGGACCAAGCGGTTCGTGCCGGTCATCTCGGAAAAGACGGGTGCGGGAGCCGCAAACACCTCGCGGTTCTGTTCGAGCGCGAGTGCCGCCGTCAGGAGTGCCCCACCGGTTGGGCGTGCCTCGGCGACGAGCGTCCCGAGGCTCAGGCCAGACACGATGCGGTTGCGGCGAGGGAAGTTGCCGGCGTCGGGCGCAGCCCCCATCGGCATCTCCGAGATCACGGCCCCGGCATCCGTGTCGAGAATGCGGCGGACGAGGCCCGCGTGGCGAGCCGGGTAGATCCGGTCGACGCCCGAGCCGAGGACGGCGATCGTCCGGCCGCCAGCGTCGAGGGCGGCCGTGTGTGCCGCCGCGTCGATACCGTACGCCAGCCCGCTCACGACGGTCACGCCGGCCTCGGCGAGACCGCGCGCAAACGCCTCGGCGACGCGCCGCCCGTAGTCGGTCGCCGTCCGCGTCCCGACGACCGCGACGGCGTGCGCGTCGGCCGGGTCGAGGCGGCCGCGAACCCACAGCAGCGCGGGCGGATCGTAAATCTGGCGCAGCAGGTCCGGATAGTCGGCGTCGAGAAACGACAGCGGCCGCGCCCCAACGCGGGCCGCGACGGCCAACTGGCGGTCGACGGCGTCGCCGTCGCGAAAGGTGCTGATGGCCTGCGCCGTCTGCCGCCCGCCCCCCTCGACAGCCGCGAGTCGGGTGACTGGCGCCTCCATCGTTCTTTCAGCGCTGCCAAGGTGGGTCAGGAGCGCGCGGATGCGCGCGGAGCCGACGCCGGGCACGAGCGAGAGCGCGACGAGTGCCCGAACCTCACCGGCCTCGGGTGAGACGGCCGAGCCGGAAGCAGGGAGGTCGGGGAAAAGCAGCGGGTCGGGCATGGCCAAACCTACGGGTGCCAACCCGCGCGGACACGTGCAGCGCGAAGCGCGGGTCGGCCGCGGCGCTATCCTCTCACCCCGACGCCCGCACGCCGATGTCCGACCGCCCCCCGCTCCGCCTCATCCCCAGCCCGCGCACGGCGATGCTCGGCGCGTCGCGCGA
Source organism: Rubricoccaceae bacterium (assembly GCA_036388235.1). Lineage (GTDB taxonomy): Bacteria > Bacteroidota > Rhodothermia > Rhodothermales > Rubricoccaceae > DASVSE01. The sequence continues at coordinate 4,661 of DASVSE010000267.1, forward strand.
GGCCGCCGACGCCGCGACGGTCGAGGCGATTCTGGACGGTCTGCCCCCGGGCGGCCACGTCCGCATCGTCGGCGAGGCTTCGTGGCTTGCGGTCGGCCTCGAAGCCCTCGGCGTCGTCGTGGTCTGTGACGAGTCGGTCGCGGCCGACGTGGTCGCGTTTCCGCTGACGCCCCTCCCGGACGACGCCGCGCCGGGCTCGCGCGCCGCGCCGGGCTC
>DASVSE010000268.1:0-4669 GCA_036388235.1 Rubricoccaceae bacterium
GGCCGCTGCGGCGGCATACCGGAGCGCGAAGGCGAGGATGGCGCCGGAGCCTGCAAGGACGACTGCCGCTGTGAGGGCGAGGTCGCCGGGCGATCGGAACAGGCCGTCGCCGGCGTCGAGCGCGAGCACGGCCGGGTCGAACAGGGCGGCCGTGCGCTGCGCGCGGTCCAGCCACCGCACGGGCACGTCGAGCGCGAGCAGGCCGTAGCGGACCGCTCCCAGCGCCGCGAGCGCCCCGGCGAGGGCCGCCCCGGCGCGGATCCACCGCGGGCGCGTGTTGTCGGCCTCGGCCGCCCGGACGCGGTCCAGCGTCAGCGCGACGAGCCCGCCGACGCCCCACAGCAGCAGCAGCGTCGCCCAGAACGTCGCCCAGGCGCGCGGACCGCGACGGGCGAGACTTGCGAGCGCACGCGGGCTCGGCGGCTCGACCGCAACGCGCCCGACGACCGACCCGTCGGGACCGCGGAGGGCCTCGCCCGCGCCGCGCGCGGCCCCGAACGCGACCGAGAACGGGACCGCGACGCGCGGCCGCCACTCGTCGGCGATGTCGTAGTCCTGCAGGTAGCGGTTGCGGACGGGCACAGCCGCCTGCGCCAGCCGAACCACGCGCACGGCGCCAACGACGCGACCGTCGGTGTCGCGGACAGGCTCCCACAGCGCGAGCGCGCGCCGGCCGGCGTCGTCGCGGACGGCCTGCGACCGGACTGTGTCGGGCGGTGGCCCGGGCGAGCGCGGGAACGCGATCCCGGCCCATGCGACGAGTGCTCCCTGGCGCGAGACGACATCGACGGACGTCGAGGCGGGCACGTCGAGTGCGGCGAGCGCAGCGAGTGCGCCGCGGTCGGCGAGCGTGTCGCCGCGGGTCAGGGTGCCGCTGCGCGTCAGGGCACCGCGGACGGCCGGGTCGGCGGCGGCGCGCTGCGCGTGGCGGTCCATCTCGCGAAACACGCCTTCGAGCGCGTCCTGCACGCCGTCGACGGCGCTCGCCCGCGCGCGCTCGGCCTGCCCCGGCGCGTCGGCCTGCCGCACACGCCACGCCTCAACCCCGGCCGACACCCCGAGGAGCGCGGCGAGCACAAGCGCGCCCCAGAGGAGAACGGCAACGGAGCGGGACACGGGCGGCGGGTGGGAATGGCGGCAAGATCGCGCCCGGGCGCCGCGCCACGGCCAGGTTTAGACGCTCTAGCGCTCGCCGCCGCGGATCAGCGGCTGCCGCTCGACGCGGATCGAGGCCAGTTCCCAGCCCCCCCCCGCTGCCCGGTGCAGAATGCGGACGGTTAGCGGTGCACCTCCATCCTGCGTCCAGTATCGCCCGATCGCCGTACGCCCCTCGTCGCTCGATGCTCGCTCGGGAAGGGCAACGCGCTCGGGCGGATAGCGACGGAAAAAGTCGCGGAGGACATGCGCGGCCTGCGCGCGGCGGTACGTGCTTCCCTGCCCGAACAGGACGACCTCGACGCGCGGGGCCGACCCGACGAGCACCGCCGCGGCGTCACCCGCACGAAGGCCCGCTTCGACGCGCGCGACCTCATCGCCGGCGTATGTCTGTGCCATTGCGGCGCTGGCAAACAGCGCGAGCACGGCGAGAAGGAGACGGGGCAGGAATCCTGTGGTCATGCGGGAGCGGGGGGACGGACTCAGACGCGTGCAAAAGGTAGGCCATGGCGTGGACACTGTCCAACGGCCGGAAGCGTCGCTCCCGCGTGTCGGCGATCGTGGACATGCCGAAGCGCACGATGGACGGCGGTCGCGTCGGACACTGCAGCCGGCGCCGTGGGCACCTGAGGCGCAGCGCGCTCGCTCGGAGACGTTCGCCGGACGGGTCGGGGCCCGGACGACACCAGGATCTCACTCGGTCCAGCCGCCTTCCCGGGGCGCTCGGGCCGACGTGCAGAACCGGTGAGGAGCCCCCTCTATCAGCGGGTATGCGCTCATCTTCGGTCTGTCACTTAAGCCGCTTGCCCGGTCACCGATAATCCGACCATCACCTTTTCCACTGCCGTGTCTGACCCGTTCTCGTCCGGCAGTGTTGTCCCAAAGGAAGGCGGCTCGGCAGCGACGCGCTGGTTGCGACGCGCGCTCGGTCGCTTCCGTGACGACACCGATGCCAGCCTGTCCCACAGCGTCCTCGACGCCGTCCCAGACGCCGTCGTCGTCCTCGATGCGGAGGGACGGATTCTGACGGCGAACCGGGCAGCCTGCGAGATGCTGGCGCGCGCCCCCGAAGCGCTCATCGGGTCGGGCTTCGCCGAGACCGTTCTCGCCCGGAGCTCTCGCGCCGCCTTCAGCGCACGCCTCCGGAGCACGACGGCAGGCACCTACACCGCGGAAGCGCCCGAGCGCGTCGCCGTCCTCCACGCCAACGGAAGCGAGCTCGCGGCCGATCTCTCCCTCCATCCGGTGCCGGCCGGCGGCCGCCCCGTCACCAGCGTTTTCTTCCGCCTGATCGAGGCCGACACGTCCGCGACCAACGCAGCCGAGACCCGCCGGCGCACGCTCCAGACCATCGTCGACGCGATTCCAGATCCGATCGTGGCCGTCGACCGCGCCGGGCACGTCGTGCTGCGAAACCCAGCGAGCGCCCGTCTTCGCGACCGAAGCCTGCAGGGCACCCCCGAAGGGGGCGGCGGTGCGGATACTCTCTCGCCCGACGAGTGGCAAGACGCCGAGGCCGTGATGGAGTCTGGCATCGCGGTCTTTCAGGCGGAGGAGACCCGGTATTCCGGGCGCACCCACCTCGCCACGCGTGTCCCGGTGTGCACTCCGAGCGGGGCCGTCGTCGGGCTCGTCGCCATCGCGCACGACGTGACGGCCCTCAAAGCGGCCGAGGCGCAGCTTCTCGCGGATAAGAACGCCGCCGAAGCCGCGGCGCAGGCGAACCGCGAGTTTCTCGCGACGACCAGCCACGAGGTCCGGACGCTGATGAGCGGCGTCACCGGCATGACCTCGCTCCTTCTCGAGACGAGCCTCACCGACGAACAGCACGAGTTCGTCGACACCGTCCGGACGTCCGGCGACGCGCTTCTCGCGGTGATCAACGACATCCTGGACTTCTCCAAGATCGAGGCCGGGATGCTTCAGATCGAGACCGCGCCGTACCCTGTCCGTCAGGCCGTCGCCGGGGCGCTGAGCATGGTCTCGCAGCAGGCGGCCGCAAAGGGGCTCGACCTCACCGCCGACATCGACGACGCCGTTGCCGAGACGATCTACGGCGACGTGGCGCGCGTCCGGCAGGTGCTGATCAACCTGCTCGCGAACGCCATCAAATTCACGGAGACCGGCGGCGTCCGCGTCCACGTCCGCCTGGACACCGACACGCCGCAGGCGCTCGTGTTCTCGGTCGAAGACACCGGCGAAGGCATCGCCGCAGACCGCCTCGACGCCGTCTTCGAGCGCTTCGAGCAGGCCGCCTCCTCGACGGCCCGCACGCATGGCGGGACGGGCCTCGGGCTCTCGATCTGCCGCCGGCTCGTCGGGATGATGGGCGGCGAGTTGACGGTCGACTCGGCTCCGGGCCAGGGCTCGGTCTTCCAGTTCACCGTCCCCGCCGCCCTGCCGACACCCGACGCCGAGATCACGTTCGAGGAGTTCGGGGCCGCTGAGACGTCCGGAGACAGCGAGGCGTCCGAGGACGGCGAAGCGTCCGGAGCACCCGAGGCGTCCGAAGACCACGAGATGCTCGGCGACGGCGAGACGTCCGGAAACAGCGAGGCGTCCGGGGACGGAGAAGAGTTCGGGGACGGAGAAGCGTCCGGCGTGCCAGAGGCGTCCGGAGACGGCGAGATGCTCGGCGAGCCCGAGCCGCCGGCCGAGATCGAGGTGATGAGCCCGGCCGAGGTCGTCCCGTCCACCGACGCCCCCCGCTCGGCGGGTGCTCCGAGCACCGTCGTGATGCCCATGGACGCCATCCTCCCCGCGGCGCGCGTCCTGGTCGTCGAGGACGACGCGGTTCTCCAGCGGGTCACCTCGCTGACGCTCCGGCGCCTCGGCTACATGCCCGACCTCGTCGGGAACGGCCTCGAGGCGGTCGAGGCCGTCCGCGCCCGCGCCTACGATGTCGTCCTGATGGACATGATGATGCCCGTCATGGACGGCTACACGGCAACGCGCCACATCCGGGCGGACGTCACCCTCCCCCAGATGCCAGCCATCGTCGCGGTGACGGCCAACGCGATGCCCGAGGACCGCGTGCGGTGCCTCGCAGCCGGCTGCGACGAGTACCTCTCAAAGCCGGTCGACCCGCGGAAGCTCGCCACGACGATCGAGCGGGCGATCCGGGAGCGAGAGACGACTCGCTGATGGGTCGGCGCGGGTCCGTCGGAGAACGACGGGCAGCTGCGTAGAGGCATTTCCCGCCTGTCGCTTCCCTCAGTCGAAGCGGACGACGGTCACGCCGTCGCCGCCCTGGTCCATCGGCGCGACGGCAAAGCCGGACACGTCGCGGCGCCGGGCGAGCGCTTCGTGGATCGCCTGACGCAGCGCGCCCGTGCCCTTGCCGTGGACGATCTCCAGGCTCGGCACACCCGCGACGAGCCCGGCGTCGACAAACTGCTCGACGTCGGCGAGGGCCTCGTCCACGCGGGCGCCCCGCAGGTCGAGGCGCGTCCGCGCGGTTAGCGCGCCCATCCCGGAGCGGCTCGGCGACGCATCGCGCCGCTCGGTCCGCCGG
>DASVSE010000269.1:0-2558 GCA_036388235.1 Rubricoccaceae bacterium
CGACGTCGGCTGACGGCTGCGCCTGCAGTCGGCCCTGGGCTGCGCCGGCCTCGATGGCGTCGGCGAAGACCTCGATGTTGCGCCGAGCACGGCGGTACTGCTCGGCCGGATAGCGCGCCATCCGTTCGGGATGGAGCTGGAAGAGAATCTGGTAGACCTCCGGGTTGTCGATCCCGAACCGGACGTAGGTCCGGCTTAGCGCCAGGAGCGTCGCGACCGGGTCCGCCTCCACTACCGCCGTGAGGGCCACATACAGCCGCTCCATGCCCTCGTCGATCAGCGCGTGTGTGAGCGCGTCCTTGCTCGCGAAGTGCAGGTAGATGCTCGTCGCCGAGACGCCTACGCCGGCCGCGATCTTGCGCATCGACAGCCGGTCGTAGCCTTCGGCGACAAGCAGGCGTCGGGCGCGGTCGAGAATCGCCTGCCGAAGGTTCGTCTCGGGACGGCGGATGGGCAGGGCGGCAGGCATGGTCGGCGGTGCGGGGCCGGAAAGTAGCGTCAGGGCGCGGTAGACTGCAGGCACGCCCACACCTGCCGCTGTGCCCTCCCCTGCCATCCCCATCTCAGGAGTCGACGCCGACACGGTAACGCTCCCGCCCGTCGCAGCTCGCTTTACGCGCTACGTCCGGATCGACACGACGTCGGACCCGGACTCGGACGCGACGCCTTCGACGGCCCGCCAGCTCGACCTGTGCCGCCTGCTCGTCGAGGAATTGCGCGGGATGGGCATCGGCGATGCTGAGATGGACGCGGCCGGGGTCGTCTATGCGACCGTTCCGGGCACGGTGCCAGAGGCACCTGTCGTCGCGCTGTGCGCGCACGTGGACACGAGCCCAGACGCGCCCGGAGCGGGCGTGCGCCCACTCGTACACGCCGCGTGGTCGGGCGCCCCCTTCGCACTTCCCGGCGACCCGTCCAGCGTCTTCGATCCCTCCGATGACCCGGAGCTTGCGGCGTGCGTCGGCCATGACCTGCTCACGAGCGACGGCACGACGCTGCTCGGCTCGGACGACAAGGCGGGCGTCGCGGTCATCATGCAGCTTGCGGCCGACCTGCTCGCCGGAGACGCTGCGGCGCGCGCCGCCGGCAGTGCCCCGCCCTCCCGGCCCACGCTGCGCCTGCTGTTCACCCCCGACGAGGAGATCGGACGCGGCGCAGACCCGGTCGACCTCACGCGTCTGGCGGCCCACGTCGGCTACACGCTGGACGGCTCGGGGGTGGACCGCCTCAATGCTGAGACGTTCAACGCAGCTGAAGCGGTTATAACGGTTGAGGGCGTCGGCGTGCATCCGGGGTATGCGAAGGGCATTCTCGTCAATGCCCTCCGCGTTGTCGCCCACGTCGTTTCGCTTCTCCCTTCTGACGAGGCGCCCGAGACGACCGACGGGCGTGACGGATTCTTCCACCCGCACACGCTGACAGGCGAAGCCGAGCGTGCAACCCTCCGCATCCTCCTGCGCGACTTCTCAGACGACGGGCTGGAGCGCCGCCGTGTGCTCGTCCGCGATGCGGCGGCTCAGGCCGAAGCGGCCTTCCCAGGCGCACGCGTGACTGTCGAGATCCGGGAGAGCTACCGCAACATGGCCGTCTACATCGACGCCGTGGACCCGCGCGCCGTCTCGGTCGCCCTCGCGGCCGGTCGCCACCTCGGGATCGATATGGCGCTTGATCCTGTGCGCGGCGGGACCGACGGCGCGCGGCTGAGCGAGCGCGGCCTCCCGATGCCCAACGTGTTCACGGGCGGACACGCGTTCCATAGCCGCCGGGAGTGGAACACGGTCCAGAACCTCGCGCGTTCGCTGGCTTACACGCACACGCTCGTGGCTGCCTGGGCGCGCGAGCCCCGCCTCTGATGCCCCTCTCCCCCGCCCGAAACCGCCTCTTCGTCATCGGCTTTGTGGCCCTGCTGCTGAGCCTCTCGGCCCTCGCGACGGTCATGATCACGCGCGGCTGGGGCAATCCGGACCTCCAGGAGGACGTCCGCCGCAACGAGGCGGCCCACGATGCCGCGATGCCGCGCCTCGGTGGTGTCCCCGGCGATTCGACGCGTAGGTAGGAGGCCGACAAGCGGCTTACCTGTTGGTGCCGTCACATCGCGGGTCCCCTCTGTCATTCTATGTGCTTCTCCGGGGTAGCCTTTTGCAGTCCATAGGGACGCCCACCCAGCAAACCTGAAGCGTGTTTGCAAACGCAGAGCGCCCCGGCTGCCAGAAGGCAGCCGGGGCGCGTCTTTGTTCGGCGTCGAGAGATCAGCCCAGCCGGCGGTTGATCTCGGCAAGCGCGTCGGCGTCGCCGCCCGTGGGCAGCGTGAAGCCGTCGCCGCCCGTGTCGCGGCCGCGGTCGAGCAGCTCATTGGCGCGCTCGAGCGTCTCCAGCTCCTCGCGGCTGCCCACGACGAGGTCGAGGTATGCCTTGAGGCCCGTGCCGACCGGGACGTTGTGCCCGATGATCACGTTCTCCTTGAGGCCGAGCAGCGGGTCCGACTTGGCCGCGATCGCGGCGTCCGTCAGCACCTTCGTCGTCTCCTGGAAGGACGCGGCCGAGAGGTACGAGTCCGT
>DASVSE010000270.1:0-4177 GCA_036388235.1 Rubricoccaceae bacterium
CGGCACGGGCCATCGGGGCCGTGACGTCGTGGCCCTTCGTCGGCGCGGCCTCGGTGGCCCTGGGCGACGCGGCGATCGCAGGCGCGCGACGGGCCGCGTCCGTGGAACGTGGATCTGACGCCGAGCTCCGCGCCGAGGCCACCTCGCACCCGGGCGCCCTCCCCGCCGCACTGAGCTACCTCGACCGCCTCACGGACGACTGCGGACCGTTTCAGCACGCCGTCTGCGGCGTGCCGGACCGTGCCCACGGCTACTGCACCGACGACGCCGCCCGGGCGCTCGTCGTCGCCCTCGACGCGGCGGCACGCACGGATGCGCGCTCAGACGAGCGGCGCGCGGCCCTGCGCATTGCCCGGACGTGCCTCGCGTTCGTCGCCCACGCGCAGCGTCCCGACGGCCTGTTCGACAACTTTATGGACTACGGCCGCCGCTTTCTGGAGCGCCCCGAGAGCGAGGACACGGTCGGCCGCGCGCTCTGGGGCCTCGGCGCCGTCGCCGCGCAGGCGCCCGACGAGGCCTCGCGCGTGCTCGCGCGTCACCGGATCGAGCGGTCGTTGGGCGTCGACCTCACGCACCCGCGCGCGATCGCGTACGCGATGTGCGGGCTGGATCTATTTCTGGAGCGCTTTCCTGGCGCCGTCGCTGTTTCGGACCGGCTGCACACGCACGCGACGCGCCTTGTCGAGCAGTTCGAGCGGACGGTAAGCCCGCGCTGGCGCTGGTTCTCGGACGACATGACGTATGCGAACGCGCTCGTCCCGCACGCGCTTCTCCGCGCGTCGGACCGCCTTGCAGGCACCCCTGGCGCCGACCGCTTCCGCGACGTCGGCCTCGACGCGCTGGAGTTTGTGCTCGGCCAGACCGTCCGCGACGGCCGCTTCGACGCGGTCGGCAACCGGGGCTGGTTAAAGCGCACGGGCGAGCGGGCCGTCTTCGACCAGCAGCCGATCGAGGCGGGCTATGCCGCGATGGCGTGGACCGAGGCCGCGCGCCTGACGGGCAACACCCGCTACGCCGATGCCGCGCGCCTGGCCGCCGACTGGTTCGCGGGCCGCAACCGGATCGAGACGCCGATATTCGACGTCACGACGGGCGCGGCCTACGACGGCTTCTCCGAGCGCGGCGTCAACCTCAACCAGGGCGCCGAGTCGGCGATTGCGCACCTGCTCGCGCTTCTCGCCGCCGCGCGCCTCGGCACGGCCGTCTCGGCCAGCAACGAGGCGCCGACCGAGGCTCGCACCTAGACGGCGTCGAGGGCGAGGTCTAGCGTGCGCAGGTGCACCCCGACGGCCGTCGGGAGATCCAGAACGCGCATCCCGACGGCATCGGCGAACGAGGCGATGGGCTCCCCGGCGGCCAGGGCTGCGGCGACGGCTGGGGCGGACTCGGTCCACTGGTTCAGCAGTGCCGGGACGCCAGGCGTGCGCTCGCCCGGGGCATTAAAGACAAACAGCGGCAACTCGGTCACAATCGACAGGACGCTATGCGACGCGAGGGCCGCCGTCTCCATCGATGAGAGCCCGAAGCGGGCCGCCGTCTCGGCATCGCCGAGGGCGAGAAAGTGGTCGCGCATCGCCTCCCCGCGCGGTGTGGACGTGAAGCCGGGGCCGCCGTAGCGGAAGCCTTTGTCTCCGCCGCGGTCGTGGTCGTGCAAACGAAGCCCGGCCCGGGCGGCAGCCTCGGCGAAGCCAGCGCGGAGCGCCTCGGTTTCGGGCGCGGCGAGGTGGTCGCGGTCGATCAGCAGGAGCGCGCCCTCGGCGAAGCCCATCCCGTGGAGGCTCGCGTGGAGGACCGGCGCGCCGTCGCCGAAGAGGAATCGTGTCGCGGCGGCAGTTTCGGGCCGGGCGTCGGGGTAGGCGAACTCGACGTCGCGGCCGGGGGGCTCGCGGAGGCGGTGCCGGAGGTACGCCGCGAGCGTGGCGTCGCGATCGTTCGGGTCGAAGCCCCGGATCCAGGGCTCGTTGCGCGCCTCGGCGTCGGGGTTGACGTGCGGGACGATGCGGAACGTGAACCGCTCGAACAGACCCGACAGGCCGTCGTCAGGCGCGCCCCAGCCCTGGGCGGCTAGGCCGTCGAGGACGAGCAGGCGCAGCGTTTCAGGCCCGATGGGCTCGTCGGCGTGAGCGCCGGCGACGAGCGTGACGGTCTTCAGGCCGGTCCCGAGCGTGATGCCGGCAATCGGCCGGCCTTCTTCACTGTGCCCGATCGTCTCGAAACGGGCCAGGTGCGGGCTCGTCTCGCAGGCGGCCTGCAGCTCGCCGAAGACCTCGTCGGACGTGCGGAAGCGTAGGTCGGACGTGTCGAGATCGGCGAGGCGCATCGGTTCGGGGTCACCCGGCGGATCAGGAAGGCTGCGGGAAGGCGGCGGCGAGGCGCGTCGCCCAGACCTGCGCCTCGGCGATGTGGGCCGCGGTCGGGCCGCCGTCGATCTCACAGGGCGCGGCGGCGCGCCGGGCGCCGAAGCCGGCGAGCAGGGCGTCGAGGCGGTGCGCGGCGGTCTGGTAAAACGGGTCGTAGTCGCGGTCGCCGAGGCCAACGACGCCGAAGGCGAGGCCAGACAGGTCGGGCGCAAGTGCCTCAAACGCGTCGACGTACTCGACGGCGTTGTCGGGGAAGGTCCCGCCGGACCACGTGCAGGTCACGGCGACGAGCTGGCGGTAGTCGAGCAGGTCTTCGGGGACGGCCTCGGCCATGTCGAGCACGTGCGCGGCGAAACCGAGCGCCCCGAGCGTCTCGGCGATCGCCGCGGCGACGATCTCCGAGTTGCCGGTCTGCGTGCCGACGAGCACCAGAACATCCGGGTGAGCAGCGGAGAGGTCGAGCACGGCAGAGCAGAGCGTCAGCCGCCGACGGTGCGGCGGGCGGTGGGGTCGAGCGCCTCGTCGATGCGGGCGACGATGTCGAGCAGATGCAGGCGGTCCATGCGCTGCCCCGGCTGCGCATAGCGGCGCTCGGCGCGCACGAGGTCGGCGCGGAGGGAGACGAGCTCGCCGCGCGCGAGCGGGCGGGCGTCGGACCGTGCCGGGTCCAGCGTGCGGTCGGCCGGGCGCGGCGGACCCGCAGCAGCCGGTGCCGGGGCGGCGGGCGGCGGGTTAAGGAGGGCCGCGAGGCGGTCCACGTGGGCGCGCTGAAGGGCGCGGCGGGCGACATCGATGGGCTCGCCGGTCCGCGTCTCGGCCCAGAGGCCGGCCCGCACGTCGGCGAGCATCTGGTCGGCCGTGTAGGGCGCGGTCGGTCCGCGCACGTCCATGCTCAGCCAGGCCGCGTCCTGCATCCGCGCGAGGCGGGCGGGGTCCAGCAGGCGTGCGAGGGCGGCTTCCTGCAGGCGCACGATGCGGTCCGACGCGCCCGACGCCTCGATGCGCGCGAGCAGGTCCGGGCGGAGCAGCCACGTCGGGCGGGCAAAGCCCTCCTCGACGAGGAACGCGACGGCGGCGCGCTGGCGCTCGGCCGCGACCGGGACGTAAACCGGCTCGGCTTGGGCGCCGACGCGCGCCGTTCCTTCAACGCCGCCGACAATGCGGCCGACGTGCCCGAGGTAGCGCCCCCACTGGCCGACGACCTGGCCGTAGAGCTCGGCAAGCGTCGCGAAGTCCTCGCCCGGCTCCGTCGTCCACGCAGCGAGGTTCGGCACGATGCGCTGGAGGTTGGCCAGCCCGAGGCGCGACGCCGCGACGCCGTCCGACGAGAGGTCCTCGGCCTGCGCGCGCGGGTCGACCGGGTCGCCGGTCTGGGCGCCGAAGCGGAAGGCGGGGTCGGCGGCGCGCTCGGTCGCCATCGCCTGGAGGCGTGCCCGGATGGCCTCGTCCGTCATCGAGTCCGGGAACCAGCGGTAGCCCCACTCGATGGACCACTTGTCGTACTCGCCGATGCGGGGCATGAGTTGCGTCACGCCGTCGCCGGGCTGTGCGACGTAGTTGAAGCGCGCGTAGTCCATGATTGAGGGCGCCGTGCCGTGCGTGGCCGTGAACGCCGGCGAGCGGAGCTGCTCGACGGTGTAGGCGGCCGAGGAGCCGAAGTTGTGCGGCAGCCCGAGCGTGTGGCCGACCTCGTGCGCCGAGACGAACCGGACGAGCTGGCCCATGACATCCTCGCGGAGGCGCGGCGCGCGGGCGTCGGGGTTGACGGCGGCGGTCTGGACGACGTACCAGTTCCGCAGCAGGTTCATCACGTTGTG
>DASVSE010000271.1:0-1606 GCA_036388235.1 Rubricoccaceae bacterium
CAGGGAATGCGGGACCTGGCGAGCAGCGGGTAGAATCCGCGCGGCGGGGTCCTAAAACGCCAGCTCGATGCCGACGGCGGGCGTGATCCCGAGCGACTCGTGCCGCTCGATGGCGATGTCGGCGCGGAGGCCGCCGGTGCGGAAGCCCGCGCCGGCCGAGAGGCGCGCCGGTCCGTCAGAGGCGCCGAGGCGGAGGTCGAGGCCGGGCACGGGCCGGACCTCGATCCCGCCTCGGATGGAGAGGCCTGCGTCGAGGTCCTGCTCAGCGTCGAGGACGACGGTCGCCCGCGGCGTCGGCGAGTAGGCCAGCCCGGCGACAATCGCCGGGACGGTCGCGAGCGAGTGCCGCACGTCCTCGTCGTCGCTCCAGAGGATGCCCAGCAGGTTGCGCCCCGCCAGCCCGACGCGCAGGCCCCGCACGACGTCGCCCTGGACGCCGACGGCCAGCAGGGGCGTCCCGACGGTTCCGAAGTTCTCGGTCGAGGCCGACTCGTAGCCGCCGGCGACGCCGATGTCGAGGCGCCGCGTCCGGCTGAGGGCGAACGCCCGGGCGACGCCGACGACGACGCGGGTCTCGCGGCGTTCGGAGAAACCGTACGAGCGAGCCGCGAGCGCAAACGTCCCGACGGGCGTCGGTGCGGCGGCGGAGAGCTGGACGAGGCGCAATTCGCTCAGGCCGAACGCCTGGCTCGCCTGGAGCGCCCCGCGGCGCTCGGCGAGGCCGGCCCACGCGGCCGGGTTGACGTGGCCCCACGCCTGCTGCCCGAGTGCCGCACCAGCCCGGCCGAGGCCGAGGATGCGGGCCCCGCCCTCGGCAAGCTGCGCCTGCGCCGGCCGCGCGCCGAGCGCGGCGAGCGCAATCAGGGCGAGGCATCCGGAGAATCGAACGGAGCGCATAGAGGCCACGGGTAGAGCGTTCAGGGGCGGAGGGCGCCCCGTTCCGTACGGGAGCGCGCCGAACATACGCGCTAGCTTGGCCCCGTCCGACCCCGACCCCGATGACGCGTCTCGTCCGTTTCCTTCCCGTCCTGGCCCTGATGGTCAGCCTCGGCGCCGCGCGGCCTGTGGTGGCGCAGGAGCTCAACTGCACCGTCGGGATCAACCGCGCCCAGCTCACGGGCAACGAGTACGAGTTTCTCGACGAGCTGCGGACGCAGGTCGAGCGCTATTTCAACGACCGCGCGTGGACCGACGACGTCTTCGACAACCGTGAGCGCATCGACTGCTCGGTCCAGATCACGCTCACGCAGGCGCTGTCGCTGACGCAGTTCACGGGCCAGATCGCCGTCCAGGCGAGCCGCCCGATCTACGGGACCGCCCAGCGCTCGGTCACGCTCCTGCTGCTCGACAACACGTGGCAGTTCGCCTATGCCCGCGGGCAGGCGCTCGTCTACGACCCCAACCGCTTCGACTCGCTCACATCCGTCCTCGACTTCTACGCCAACGTCATTCTGGCGACCGACTACGACACGTTCGCCGAGCTTGGCGGGCAGCCGTACTGGGATCAGGCGCGTCTGATCGCGGATCTCGGGCGGGCTGTCACGTCAGATCTGGGCGTCGGCTGGTCGTCGCTGTCGTCGACCGACGACCGGTCGCGGTCGGACCT
>DASVSE010000272.1:0-2783 GCA_036388235.1 Rubricoccaceae bacterium
CCACGAGACCCTCCTCGGGCACGGGATCGACATGACGCGGGACAAGATCCCGGTCGTCCCGGCGGCGCACTACACGTGCGGCGGCGTCGTCGTGGACCGCGAGGCGCGGACGAGCATCACCGGGCTGTTCGGGTGCGGTGAGGTGACGTGCTCGGGCCTCCACGGCGCGAACCGGCTCGCGTCGAACTCGCTCCTGGAGGCGCTCGTGTACGCCCACAATGCGGTCGGTCCGGCTGTGGCGTACGCCGCGGGCGTGGACGTGGAAGCCGACATGCCGGACTGGGACGAGTCGAACACCGAAAACCCCCAGGAGTGGATTCTAGTCTCCGCCAACCGGGACGAGCTGAAGCGGCTGATGCAGAGCTACGTCGGCATCGTCCGGAGCGACCTGCGTCTGGAGCGCGCGGCGCGGCGAATCGACCTCATCGCTCGCGAGACCGAAGACTTCTACCAGCGAACGAAGCTCTCGGCCGAGCTGTGCGAGCTGCGCAACCTCGCGGCCGTGGCGTACCTCGTCGTGGCGTGCGCGCGCGACCGGCACGAGAGCCGCGGCCTGCACACGATGACCGACTTCCCTGAGACAGACCCCGCCCAGGCAAGCGACACGGTCCTACAGGCACGCATCGAAGTGGCGTAGCGGTGGCGGGTTCGCCACTCGGCCCGAGCGCGCGTCGCGCCGCCCGAGCACCACGGACTCAAGCGAAGGGGCGCGTGGCCGATAGAGTCTGTTTCACCCGTCCCGATCTGATGCGTCGTTTTGCGATCCTCGCCTTTTTGCTTGCCGCCCCCACGGCATTCGCCCAGTCGCTGGCCGTCTCCTCGTCCGTCCCGGCCAACAACGCCGTCTCGGCACCTCGCTCAGGGCCGGTCCGGCTGACGTTCACCGACGTGCTCGACCCGACGACCGTGACGCCCGCGGCGGTTCGCGTGGCGGGGCGGTGGAGCGGGCCCGTCCCCGGGTCGGTCGGGCTGAGCGTGGACCGCCGGACGGTGACGTTCACGCCCGCGCGGCCGTTTCAGGCCGGCGAGGCCGTGACGGTCCAGATCACGCGCAGTCTGCGGGCCGCGACTGGTGCGAGCGTCGGGGCGGGGCGGGGGCTGACGTTCTGGGCAGCTGCGGCGCCGGGCTCGCTCGCGTTCCCCGAGGTCGCCCGCGTGCCGATCCGCCGGCCCGGCGAGGACAACATCGTCACCTACGGCGGCGCATCGATGGACCTCAACGGCGACCGTTTTCCCGACTTCGTCGTCACGAACGAGGCGACCTCGGACGTGCGCGCGTTCCTGGGCGACCCCTCGGGCCGCTACAGCGCCTTTACGGTTGTCCGGCTCCCCCAAGGCTCGGTCCCGAGCCCGCTCGAACCGGGCGACTTCAACGGCGACGGCCACATGGACCTCGCGGTCGCGAACGTCGGCGGCAGCCGGGTGAGCGTGCTCCTGGGCGACGGCGCCGGCGGCTTTCCCCAAGGCGCGTCCTACCTCTCGGGCCAGACCGTCCGTGCGATCTCGTCGATGGACGTCGACGGCGACGGGCAGGACGACCTCATCACGGGCAACCGCTCGGCGCGGACCGTGACGGTCCTTCGTGGTGCAGCCGACGGCACATTCGGCGCTGCAGTCGCGATTCCGGCGGGACCGGTCGAGCCACATTCGCTCGCGGTTGCCGACATGGACGAGGATGGCCGCCTCGACGCTGTAGTTGGCGACTTCGGCGCGCAGGCGCTGCTCGTTCTGCGCAACGACGGAGCGGGCGGCTTCGCCCCGGCCGGCCGCATCGCGTTCACGGGCTCGCCGTGGATGATCGCGGCGGGCGACATCGACCGCGACGGCCATGCGGACATCGCGGTCGCGGGCTCATTCGCGGGCGTCGTTCAGATCGCGTGGGGCGACGGCGCGGGCGGCTTTTCGGGCACGACCGAACTGACGGCCGGCAACTTTCTCGTCGCGATCGACCTTGGTGACCTGGACGGCGACGGTGACCTCGACGTGGTGTCGAGCAATTACGGGTCGCGCAACTACGCGCTCTTCGAGACGCGCGCGGGTCGGCAGTTCGCACCGCGGCGCCTGTTTCCGGTTGCTGGCGGCGCGTCCTGCATGACGCTCCACGACCGCGACGACGACGGCGACCTGGACATGACCGGGATCGACGAGGTCGATGACCTGATCTATCTCTACGACAATACCGGGGCCGTTGCCGGGGCCGACGCTCCCGTACCGGGTGAGGCGTTTGTCCGCCTCGCGGGCTCCAACCCGGCGCGCGGGACGACGCGCCTCGCCTTTGGCCTCGCCCAGCCCGGCCCAGCCCGCCTCACGCTGACGGACGTGCTCGGCCGCGAGGTCGGCGTCGCGTTCGACGGGACCGTCGGGGCGGGCGAGCAAACGGTAAGCGTCGACGTGGCGGGTCTGGCGCCGGGTGTCTACACGGCCCGTCTGTCGGCCGAGGGAGCGGTCCGGAGCGTTCGCCTGACGGTCGCGCAGTAGACCGGCGCTGAGCGGACCGGCAGTGCAAGAGAAAGGCGTGAAGCGCCGCCACAGGGCCGTGGCGTACCGTCAGGCATGGTCCGCGTCGCACTGGAGGTGCCGGGGCGATTGATCCGAGACCCCGGCGGGCGTAGTTTGCGGACGCCTGCCCGGCACCGGACCTGCTCCGGCTCCGGGCGGGTCCCGCCTGCGGAGCAGGCCCCTCTGTCCTTCGGCGCGCCTCGCGGGTTTCATCCCCGCCCCGCGCCGTCCGACGCCCGTTCCGCCAGAACGGGCGTTTTTCGTCTCCGCCTCGTCCCGTGCCC
>DASVSE010000273.1:0-8024 GCA_036388235.1 Rubricoccaceae bacterium
GCTGACGGTGACGGTCGTCGGGCCGAGCGGCTCCGTGCTCATGCCCTCCATCCCGTCCATGCCCTCCATGCCAGCCATCGGGTTCGGGTCGCCGAAGGTGCCGACCCAGACGCGGTACGTGCCGGGCGCAATCTCCGTCATGTCGGCGGCGCCGAACTGGATGCCCGGGTCGAGGCCGTTGGCGTCGTCGGAGCAGAACCAGCGGCTGTCGGGGGCTTGCACGGCGAGCACGAGGTCCGAGCCATCGGCGGCCGTCGCGGTGATGCCGAAGGGTCCGTCGCCGGAGACCTCGACGCTGGCCGTCGGGGCGGCGGTGACGAAGCCCGAGCAGGTCATGCCTGCGAGCGGGGACGCGCCCTCGGGGGTAACGTCAGTCGTGCCCGAGACCGGCTCCGCGCCCAACGTCAGGCGAACGGCGGGGCGGGCGTCGGGCCGAAGCGTGACGTAGCTCACGTACGTGCCCTCGGCGTACGGCAGCTGGCCCATGCCCTCGTCGAACGGCATATCCGGCTCCGGCATGACGGGGACGGTCTCGGAGAGCATGAGGACCGTACTCGGGCTTCCGGCGTCCGGCGCGAAGGTCCCGACCCAGACGGCGTACCGCCCGGAGGCGGCGTTCTCGATGCCGATCACCGGGTTGGCTCCGTCGAAGTCGTCGCTGCAGCGCCACGCGCCGCCGGGCGTGTGGACCACCATCGTCATGTC
Source organism: Rubricoccaceae bacterium (assembly GCA_036388235.1). Taxonomy (GTDB): domain Bacteria; phylum Bacteroidota; class Rhodothermia; order Rhodothermales; family Rubricoccaceae; genus DASVSE01. The sequence continues at coordinate 706 of DASVSE010000273.1, forward strand.
GACGTCCACATCGCCGTCGCCGACGCCCATAGCGGCGAGTGTCAGCGTGCCCGGGCCCTCGTAGTCGATCACGGCCGACGGGACGTTGGTGTCGACGTAGCCGGTGCAGAATTCCATCTCAGCCATTTCCGAGACGATGCCGGACTCGAGGACCGAGTCCGAGCCGCCGCTCTGGACCGCAATGTTCTGCATGCCGCTCGCGGCCTCGAAGCCGGCTGCGATGCGCGTGGCGCCGGCCGGCGGGCGGGCCGTGAGGTTGAAGGTCGGGACCGGCGGCGGCGTGCCGGCGCTGAGCGTGACGGCCTGCTGGCCGGCGTCCATGCCGTACGCACCGACCCAGACGGCGTAGCGGCCGCGCGGTGCGTTCATGAGGGTCACGAGCGGCGCGATCCCGTCGCCGTCGTCGTTGCAGGACCACACGCCGTCCGGGCCCGCGACGGCGAGGACGGGGTCGAACTCGCCCGTGGCCGTCATCTGAAGTGGCCCGCCGGGCCACTCGACGACGGCGTCGGGCGCGGACGGATCGACGTACCCGGGGCAGTCCGCCACGCCGGTTTCGGAGACGGCGCGCAGCGTCAGCGCCAGCGTTTCGGCGGGCCCATCAGCGCTCGGGCGGAGCGTCCCGCCGGCGGGTCGGGCATCGGGGCGCATGGACTGCGCGGCCGGAGCGACGAGGGGGAGGAGGCCGAGGGCGGCCGCGAGCAGGGTACGGGTCATAGCAGGGTGCGGGTGAGCGCGAGGAAGCTACGGACCCGCTGTCAAATACGGGACATATGGCCTCGTCAGGTCCGAATGATCCAGCTCCTGTCGTCGCCTACTGATGGCATGCGCGTAGACGGGCCAAAACGCGAGGCGGGGCACCCGTTTCCGAGTGCCCCGCCCCGACTCGGCGCGTCGCCGAGACCTGGTTGGACGCCGCGCGTCAGGCGCCAGCCACGTCGGGCGCCGGAACGGCCGCCGAGTCGCCGCCTGCCGTCGCCGCCTCGCCAACGAACGTGAGCCAGCCGTGCGGGTCGGCGGCATCGCGGACGGCGTCGAGGTAGGCCGTCTGAATCCGCTCGGTGATCGGCCCGCGGCGGCCCTCGCCGACGGTGTAGTGGTCGACCGACCGGATCGGCGTGATCTCGGCGGCGGTGCCCGTGAAGAAGAGCTCGTCGGCGAGGTAGAGCGCCTCGCGCGGGAGGGCCTGCTCGCGGACCTCGATGCCCATGTCGCGCGCGAGCGTCAGGACCGTGTCGCGCGTGATGCCCGGCAGGATCGACATCGTCGTCGTGGGCGTGTAGAGCACGCCGTCGCGGACGAGGAACAGGTTCTCGCCCGAGCCCTCGGAGAGGTAGCCGTCTACGGTCAGCGCGATGCCCTCCTTGAAGCCGTTCAGGATCGCCTCCATCTTGATGAGCGAGCCGCCGAGGTAGTTGCCGGCGGCCTTCGCCATCGCGGGCAGCGTGTTCTGGGCGGGGCGGTTCCACGACGAGACCTGCACGTCGACGCCCTGCGCAAGGGCCTCGTCGCCGAGATACTGGCCCCACTCCCAGACGGCGACGGCCGTCACGACGGGGTTGTTGAGCGGGTTGACGCCCATCGGCCCGTATCCGCGGAAGATGATCGGGCGGATGTAGCACGCGCCGAGCCCGCTGTCGGCAATCGTCTCCACGACGGCGTCGCAGAGCGCGTCCAGCTCGAAGTCGCCCTTCATCCGGTGGATGTGGGCCGACCCGACGAGCCGCTTCATGTGCTCGCGGAGGCGGAAGACGGCCGGCCCGCGGTCTGTGGCGTAGCAGCGGACGCCCTCGAACACCGATGACCCGTAGTGGACGACGTGAGAGAGGACGTGAATCGTGGCGTCCTCGTGGTTGACGAGCTCGCCGTTGAACCACACGCGGGGCTTGTCGGCCGGGGGCTGGGACATCGGGGCGGGGCGGACCGGGCGTCCGCGAAGCGGGAAGGGCGGGCCCGGCGTCGGTGCCGGGACGTGAGAAGATACGGGGCCTCGTACGTCCGGAAGCGCTTCCGGAGGTCGGGACAGGCCTGATTCACAAGCGTGCCCGGGAGAGCACGCCCGAGGCGAGATTGCCCCCTCACCCGCTTGCTGCCCGATGCGCCTCGACCAGCTCACCGTCGCCGTGCCGACCAAGAACGAGACGGCCAACATCGAGGGCTTCCTCGCGAGTCTGGACCCGCGCGTCGCGCTGATCGTCGTCGACGCGAGCACGGACGAGACGCCCGAGAGGATTGAGGCGCTCCGGCCGGAGCGGACGCGGGTCATCCGCGACTCGGGCTCGATCCCGGCTGCCCGTCAGATTGCCCTCGAGGCGTGCGAGACCGAGTGGATCCTCTTTACCGATGCCGACATGGCGTTCGGAGCGGACTACTGGACCGCCTGGGAGCGCCTCGCACTCGGGCCGGCCGTCGGCGCCGTGCAGGGCGCCAAACTCTCGGCGGACGAGGACTTCCGGGCCTACTACCGGCTCTTCTCGTTCGGCATTCGGGCCGCGGCGTGGCTCACGATTCCGGCCGGCTCGGGCTCCAACATGATCTTCCGCCGGAAGGCGCTGCTCGATGCGGGCGGCTTCGACCTCGCCCTTACGGCCAACGAAGACATTTTCGCCCTCTGGACGGTCCGCAAGGCGGGCTGGCGCGTGCCGTACGCGGGCGGCCTGAAGGTCTACGAGCGCGACCACCGGCGCCTTGTGCAGGGGCGGGCCAAAAAGACGTTCCATAGCTGGGCGCGCTCGGTCATGCTGTTCACGGGCATCGGCGCGGACCGTGTCCGGACGTCGAGCTGGGGCTACTGGGCCGATGACGAGGCGGCGCCAGGCGGAAAACCTGCCGGCGGAACATCCGGTGGCGGAAAGTCCAGTCGTGAGGCGTAGACTGTACGAACACAACCACCTGCGGCGATGCGCTTCTTGCTTCTGATACTCGTCCTCTCTGCCGCGACGGCGGTTTCGGCGCAGACCACGTTCGAGGTGACGGTGGTCACCAAAACAGCTGCTCACCCGTACGTCGGGCAGGGCCATCCGGAGGGCTATGCCATCGACGGCGTACAGGGTGCTGTGCTGACGCTCCAGCGAGGCCAGACGTACACGTTCCAGATGGTCAATGTGTCGCCCGTCCACCCGTTTTATATCTCGACCGACGCTGCCGGCGGCGGCGCGGCTCCATACACGTCGGGCGTCACCGGGACCCCGGCCTCAGGCACGGCAAGCGTCACGTTCACGGTTCCGGCAAGTGCCCCGAACGAGCTGTGGTACCAGTGCAGCTCTCACACCTTCATGGGCTTCCGGCTCAGCGTCATCGGGACGCTCTCGGGCGAGGCTCCGGCGGGGGGCTACGCGCTGCGGCCGCTCTCGGCCAACCCCGGCCGCGGCGAGGTCCGCGTGTCGGTGACGCTGCCGACCTCAGCCGATGCGGTCGTCGAGGTGTTTGCGGCTGACGGCCGGCGCGTGGCTGTCGTGCACGAGGGCGTGCTCGCGGGTGGGGCGGCGCAGGCGCTCGCACTCGACACCCGTGGCCTCGCCGCGGGTGTCTACGTGCTCCGGGCGCGGTCGGGCGCGTGGGAGGCCCGCCAGACCATTACGGTCATCCGGTAAAACGGCGCCACGGGGTGACCCAAGTCAGGCCTCGGTGGCGGCTTTCTGGGCGAAAGCGAGCACGAGGCGCGTGTGAACGGCCAGAAGGTCGGCGATCCCGAGCGTGCCGAGGCGTTCGTATGGACTCGTCGGGAGGCGGGGCGGCGAGACGCGGCCCATCCAGAGCGGCAGCTTATCGCCCAAGACGCTCGGACCCGGAAAGCGTCCCGGGGGCAGGTGGATGCCGTAGAACGCGGCCTTGCGCTCCAGCCGCTCGTACACCGACGCGTCGGGCGCGACGTCGCCTTCGGCCCCTTCGGCGACCATCTGCGCGCCCAGGAGGTAGTCGTGGTAGAGGAACGGAAGCTCGGCGAGAGCCGGACCCGCCGCCGCGAGCGCGTCGCGACGCGACTGGAGGCCGGTCTCGGCGGCGCGGGCCGTGAGCGTCGCGACGAGTGCGAGCGTCTCCTCGGCGACGACTCCTGCGTCGGCGCCCGCGCCGAGGGCGGGGCGGACGATCCGCACGACGTCCTGCGTCGTGGAAAGGGCAGCGGGGGCGGCAAACGCGACGACGCGCGCCGCGACGAGAGCGTCAGTCATGGGAGCGGGACGCCAGTGCGTCCGTCCACGACGGTCACGTCGAACGGCCCCGTTGCCGGGACATAGACCGCCGCCTCGCGCGTGTTTTCGGCAACCGCGCGGTCTAGCGGCGTGCTGCCAGGCTCGCCGGGGCGGCGCACCTCGGCGACACAAAGCGTGCGGGCGCACGCCTCAGGAAGGGCGACCGTCTGGAGCGCACGCGTCCCGCCGAGGGACATCCACGTCGGACGGCCGTTGCGGTAGACCGTTCGGGGCCGGACGACCTGCACGTCGACGGGCACGGCGTCACCGAGGCGCAGCGGCTCGCCGGTCGGGCGAAGCAGCACGGCGGGCACGCCGCGGAGGCTGGACTCGGTGGCCCGGTACTCGACCGAGTCGTAGGCCCGCGTGCTCCGCTCACTCATCGCGGCCTGGTCCACGGTCAGCGGGTCGATGCCCGTCCGCTCGCGGAAGAAGGCGGCCATCGGGCGCCAGTATTCGTCTGCCGTTTCGTAGACGTGCCCGAAGCCGGCGTGGACGAGCACACGCGCGTCGGGGTCGCGCTCGACGGTCCGCTCGGCAAGGTGAACGGCCTGCATGGAGTCGCGCCGCGCCTGCGGATCGGGTCCGCCTCTCTCGTCGTCCTCGATCTCGTACGGGACGAGCGTGTAGCCGAGCCGGAGGGCCTCGCGGACGATCTCGCCGAAGACGGGCTCGCCGAGATAGGTGCCCATTTCGGGCGTCGGGTAGGCAGGCCCGGCCGCGAGAACGCTGTCCGTCGCGAACGCCTCGGCGGCGAAGTAGCGGTAGCCTGCGTCGTAGAGCCGCGGGAGGAGCGCGAGCGTGAGCAGGCGCGAGGCCGCATCGTGGTGCGCCTCGTTGACCATCACGACGCGGGACGAATCGGCGCGGGCCGCGATCCACTCAGCCGCTTCGACGGCGCGCGGGAGCGGATACAGCACGACGGCCGGACGGGTGACGGGCCCGCGCGGGGCGTCCCACATCGCGAGCGCGTCGGCGTGCAGGCCGACGGCCGCTGCCGCCTGGGCGCGGTACTGGGTGTAGTCGTTCCACCGCTCGCCGCCTCGGAACGCCGCCTCAGCGTCGCGAAGGCGGAGGTAGGGCGCGGCGGGTCCGTCGCCGGGCTGCGCGCGGAAGAGGGCGAACGGCGACTCCTGCGCGCCCGCCGCCGAGGCGGCGAGGAGGGCGAGAAAGACGAGGCGGCGCATCGGGCTACTGGCCGGTCGGGTTGGGACCGCGGCCGATGGCGTCGCGCATCTTCGTGTCGGCCTCGGTGTTGCGGAGGTTGTAGTAGTCCATGACCCCGAGCGTGCCCGAGCGCAGGGCGTCGGCCATCGCCTTGGGGATCTCGGCCTCGGCGCGGACGAGGTTGGCGCGCTCCTCCTGCTCGGCGGCGACGGCCGAGGCGCGGCGCTCCTCGGCGCGGGCCCGCGCGACGCGCAGGTCCGCCTCGGCCTGGTCCGTCTGGAGCTTCGCCCCGATGTTCTCGCCGACGTCGACGTCGGCGATGTCGATCGAGAGGATCTCGAAGGCCGTGCCCGAATCGAGGCCCTTGGCGAGGACGGTCTTCGAGATGTTGTCCGGGTTCTCGAGCACGCTCGCGTGCGTCTCGGACGAGCCGATGGTGCTCACGATGCCCTCACCGACGCGGGCGATGATCGTCTCCTCGCCGGCCCCGCCGACGAGGCGCTCGATGTTGGCCCGCAGCGTCACGCGGGCGATGGCGCGGACCTGGATGCCGTTCTTGGCGATGGCCGAGATCGGGGGCGTCTCGATGACCTTCGGGTTGACGGACACCTGGACGGCCTCGAACACGTCGCGGCCGGCGAGGTCGATGGCCGTCGCGCGCTCGAACGTGAGCGGGATGTTGGCCTTGTCGGCCGAAATGAGCGCCTGGACGACCTTCTGGACGTGGCCGCCCGCGAGGTAGTGCGCTTCGAGCTGAGGCGCCGTGACCGGAATGCCTGCCTTGTGAGCCGTGATGAGCGGGTTCACGATGGCCGCCGGCGGCACCTTCCGCAGCCGCATCCCGACGAGGTCGCCGAAGAGGCTCAGCCGAACGCCCGACGACAGCGCCGAGACGTAGAGCCCGACCGGGACGAAGTAGATCAGCAGGATCGCGAGGAGCGCGATGCCGAGAATGGCGAAGAGGCCGAGGCCGCCGATGATCGCGTCCATGGTAAGCGGGGCTGTGTGAGCGGCCTACGGCGGCTGCGGGGGAGCGTTTCGCGGCGGCCGCTAGTTGTCGTGCGGAGCGACCGCCCGCCGGTCGGCGTCGGCCGGGCGGCGGTAGTCGCCGGAGGCGCCGCCGGACTTGGCGAGCAGCCGCACGTCGGTAATCGTCGCCGTTGGGGCGACAGATTTGCACATGTCGTAGACCGTGAGGGCGGCGACCGAGACGGCCGTGAGAGCCTCCATCTCGACGCCTGTCGGGCCGTCGGTCTTGGTGATCGCGCGCACCTCGACGGTCCCCTCGGCGTCGTCGAGCTCGAACTCGACGATGACGTTCTGCAGGACCACGTCGTGGCAGAGCGGGATGAGGCGGCTGGCCTGTTTGGCGCCGAGCACGCCCGCGACCTGCGCCACGACGAGCGCGTCGCCCTTCGAGAGCGCGTTCTCGCGGATCAGGCGCAGCGCCTCGGCGCCGACGCGCACGCGCCCGGCGGCAACAGCTGTCCGCGCCGTGCGGTCGCTCGCGGCGACGTCACCCATGCGGGCGTTGCCGTGTTCGTCGACGTGGCGGAGGGCGGACGCTCCGGCCGCGCGGGCTAGGCTGTCGGTCATGGCGGTGGGGTGGGGGACGCCATCAAGATAGCCGGCGGACGCTTTACGGCAGGGCCAATCGCCACGCCTGCATCGCCTCGGTCGGACGCCTCGCGGGCTACGCGGACAGACGCGTCCGGCGTCGTCAGGGCGCCTCCTGGTAGACCGGCACGCCGTCGAGATAGGTCGCGACGACGCGCGTCGCGAGGATGGCCTCGGGCGGGACCGACATGAGGTCCTGCGAGAGGATCACGAAGTCGGCGCGCTTCCCGACTTCCAGGCTGCCGACCTCGGCTTCCATGAAACCGGCGTAGGCGGCGTCGAGCGTGAACCCGCGGAGGGCTTCGGCGCGCGTGAGGACCTGATTGCCGGTCCAGCCCCCGG
>DASVSE010000274.1:0-3770 GCA_036388235.1 Rubricoccaceae bacterium
ACTCGTGCGACTGGCGCTTCGAGCGCTTCACGATGGACGACGGCCTGAGCCGCGCCGTCCAGCACACGTTCGTCCGGCTCTACACCGAGGGCCTCGTCTACCGCGGCGACTACCTCGTGAACTGGGACCCGGACAACCAGACCGTGCTGTCCAACGAAGAAGTCGATACCGTCGAGCGGCCGGGCTCGTTGTGGACCGTTCGCTACGCCGTCGTAGACGCCGATGGGCAGGACACGGGCGAGTTTCTGTCGGTCGCCACGACGCGCCCCGAGACGATCCCGGCCGACACGGGCGTCGCCGTGCACCCCGACGACGACCGCTTCCGGCACCTCGTCGGGCAACGCGTCCGCGTGCCACTCACGGACCGCCTCGTGCCCGTCGTCGCCGACGACGCTATCAAGATGGACTTTGGTGCGGGCGCGCTCAAGGTCACGCCTGGCCATTCGGAGATCGACTTCGAGATCGGCCGCCGCCACGGCCTCCCGACGCTCTCGATCCTCAACCCCGACGGCACGCTCAACGAGCTCGCCGGCGCCTACGCTGGGCTTGACCGCGCCGTTGCCAAAAAGCAGGTCGTGGCCGACCTCGACGCCGCAGTCCTGCTCGCCAAGACCGAGGCGTACACCGTCCAGACGCCCGTGTCGTCCCGCTCGGGCGCCGTCATTGAGCCGCTCCTCTCGCCGCAGTGGTACGTCTCGATGAAGCCGCTCGCCGAGAAGGCGCTCGCGGCGATTCATACCGGAGAGGTGGCGTTTCACCCCGCCCGGTGGAAGAACGAGATGGTCCGCTGGCTCGACGAGGGCCGCGACTGGCCCATCAGCCGGCAGCTCTGGTGGGGCCACCGCATCCCAATCTGGTACCCGACCCGCGACGACGGCTCGCGCGACGAGGCCGCGTTCGCCGTGAGCATCGACTCGCCGGGCGCGGGCTACGTGCAGGACGACGACGTGCTCGACACGTGGTTCTCGTCGTGGCTCTGGCCCTTCGCGACGCTCGGCTGGCCCGAGGCCGGCGGCGACGGAAAGCCGATGCCCGCGATGCAGGCCTTCTACCCGGGCTCTGTTCTCGTCTCGGGCTACGACATCCTGGGCATCTGGATCTCGCGGATGCTCATGGCCGGCCTCCACTTCACGGGAGAGGTCCCGTTCCGCGACGTGGCCGTGACGGGCATGGTCAAGGACAAGCTCGGCCGCAAGATGTCCAAGAGCCTCGGCAACGGCATCGACCCGCTGGACATGGCGGACCAGTACGGCGCCGACGCGGTCCGCTTCACGCTCGCCACGCTCTGCGCGCAGGGGCAGGACATCAAGCTGGACCCCTCGGGCTTCGAGGGCGGGCGCAACTTCGCTAACAAGCTCTGGAACGCCTTCAACGTCTTCGGCCGCTTCCTGGAGACCGACGCCGACGCACACCCGACGACGGACGTCGGGCCCATGCCCGATCCCGCGACGCTCGTCGAGCAGTGGATCGCGACGCGCTTCGCCGAGACGGTCGCCGCCGTGGACGAGGCGCTCGGGAAGTACCGCATCTCGGAGGCCGCGCAGACGGTCTACGACTTCGTCTGGCGCGACGTGTGCGACTGGTACCTCGAAGTCGCGAAGCCCCTCCCGGGCGAGCCGATGGACGCGCGCACGCTCGCGTTCTCGGTCGGCCTGTACGAGAACGTGCTGCGCCTCGTGCACCCGTTCATGCCCTTCGTGAGCGAGGAGCTGTGGTGGAAGCTGCGCCCGCGCCCGGCCGGCCAGGCCCTCGCCGCCGCGGCGTGGCCCACGCCCGGCGCGACGTTCCCCGAGGAGGCCGCGACGTTCGCGAGCGTCCAAGAGGTGGTCGGGGCGGTCCGTCAGATCCGCGCGCAGTACTCGGTTGCCCCGTCGAAGCGCATCGAGGCCGAGGTCCACGTGCCAGACGAGGCTGCAGCCGAGGCGCTCGACCGGCTCGCCGGGGCGACGGTCACGCGCCTCGCGGGCCTGAGCACGCTCCGTGTCGGGACATCGATGGAGAAGCCGCCGGCGAGTGCGGCGGTCCTCGTCGGACGGATGGCCGTCTTCGTGCCGCTCGCGGGCACGATCGACCTCGACGCCGAGCGCGCGCGGCTGAACAAGGAGATCGACGCCAAGGCAGGCTTCCTGCGGTCCGTCGAGGGCAAGCTGGCCAACGAGACATTCGTCTCGCGCGCGCCCGAGGCCGTCGTCGCCGTCGAGCGCCAGAAGGCGGCCGACGCGGCCGCGCAGATCGAGGCGCTCCGGGCGACGCTCGCCGACCTCGGCTAGCAGGCAAAACGCTGTCACCATGCCGCAGGCGGGCCAGGATGGCCTAACCTGCGGCTCCGCCCGACCCGGCCCTGATGCGCCTCGCTGCTGCTGCACTCGCCCTGCTCCTCGTCGCCGGCTGCGACAGCGCCTCGGGCGTGGACGCGACGCAGGCCGAGGTGGCCGCCGCCGCCGAGGCGTTCGCACATCGCGGCCCGCGCGACTACACGCTCCAGTACGAGTTTCGGTGCGAGTGCACCGGCGGGGCGACCGTAACCGTCCGCGGCGGCGAGGTCGTGAGCGCCGAGGGGCCTGGCGCCGACCGCGCACGCACCGTGGAGGACCTGTTCGCGCTCGCGCAGACCGTCTTCGAGGACGGCCGCACGGGCACGGTCCGGCTCTCGGACGACGAGCCGCGCATCCCGCTCCAGGTCAACCTCGACCCGGAGCTGGGCCCGACCGACGGCAACGTCTTCCTGAACGTGACGCGCTTTCGCGTCGACTGACCCGCCCTCACGATGCGCCGCCGCCTCGCCGCCGTGCTCGTCCTCGCTGCGCTCGCCGGGTGCGACAGCGCGCTCGCCCCGCTCGACGCTTCGGCGGGCGTCGCCGTCGCGTCCGAGGCCGAACTGCTCGCGGCGCAGGCCGCGTGGCAGGCGGCGCGCCCGGCGTTCTACCGCTACGCGTACTCGCAGTACTGCGAGGAATGCCCGAGCGGCGATCAGGTCGGTGTGCGCGGCGGCCGCGTCGTCGAGACCACGTTCATCGAGGCCGCGTCGGCGCGGACGCTCGACGACCTGTTCGAGACCGCGCGCGGCGTGTTCCGGCCAGGCTACGGCGGCGAGATCCGGCTGTCGCAGACCGAGCCGCGCTTCCCGGTCTACGTGCGAGTCGGGCGAACCACGCCCGAGGAGTTTCCGACGTCCGACGTGGGGCTCATCGTGACCGTGACGGCCTACGAGGCGCACTGACCGCGCCGGCCCGACGTGCCCCAAACAGAACGCGCCGGCTGCCCGAGGGCAGCCGGCGCGTCCGGGCGTGACGGCCAAGTGTTACTCCGCGGAGACTGCGTTGGAGCGCGTCACCGTAAACGTCGCCTCGGAGTCACCGGTGTTGCGGAACGGCGCGTCCTGGAGCACGAGCGGGGCGGCCGTGAGCTCGGCTGCCGTGAACGCCGTGCTGCGGGCGAGCATGCGCGACTCGAGCAGGCTGTTCTCGTAGTCAAAAACGGCGATGTACATCGGCGAGGTCGCCGTCGGGATCTCGAGGCTGGCCGGGACCGACGTCTCGAGCGAATCCGTGCTCGCGCCGATCTGGACCGCGGAGCGGTAGTACGAGCGGCCGACGGCGTCCTGAACCTCGAAGAAGAGGTCTGCCGAGGGGCCCGTCGCCGCCGGCAGGTTCTCCGCCTTGAGGCTGGAGATCGGGGCGACGGCGTCAGAGCCGCCGGAGAAGTCACAGCCGGCGAGGACGACGGCGCCGAGCGAGAAGAGGAGCGTTTTGCGCATGGTAGAAACCAGG
>DASVSE010000275.1:0-5701 GCA_036388235.1 Rubricoccaceae bacterium
GGCGCGGTGGCGCGAGCGGTTGTTCGGGGTGATGTCGAACAACGCGCGCTCGGCGACGGCCTTCTTCGGCATCCCGGCCAACCGCGTCGTCGAGATGGGTGCACAGGTCGAGATCTAGGAGCTTCAAGCCGTGTCAAAGCGCACCGGGGAGTGAGCAGAGCGATGTGTGGGCCACGTTGCGTCCTGACTTGCGGAGACGGACCGGGAACTGCCCGGTGACAGCGAGTTAATCTGCCCCCTCCGCCCGCACCCGTCCGCATGAGCCAACCGACCGCCTCCAAGCCCACGGGCGCGTACCTCGCGGCGCTGTCGCTCGCCGCCCTCGGCGTGGTCTACGGCGACATCGGGACGAGCCCGCTCTACGCGCTCAAGGAGGTTTTCTCGGAGCACTACGGTCTCGCGCTCACGCCCAACAACGTCCTGGGCATCCTGTCGCTGATCTTCTGGGCGCTCGTGCTCGTGATCTCGGTGAAGTACCTGACGTTCGTGATGCGGGCGGACCTCAGGGGCGAAGGCGGCATCATGGTGCTGACGGCCCTCGTGACCCCGAGCCGCGCACATGCGCCTGGCGCGCCGCGGCGGCCCGCTGGGACCGATGCCGCGCCCGAGCTCGCCCCAGGCGAGACGCGCGAGGACGCCGTTGAGCGGGTCGGTCGGCGGCGGACGATTCTGATCACGCTCGGCCTCTTCGGCGCGGCGCTGCTTTACGGCGACGGCATGATCACGCCAGCGATCTCGGTCCTCTCGGCCATCGAGGGCCTTGAAGTGGCCCTGCCGTTCTTCGCCGATCCGGGAAACGCGTTCCTCGTGCCGTGGATCACGATCGCGATCCTGATTGCTCTGTTTTCCGTCCAGAGCCGAGGCACGGCCGGCCTGGGCAAAATCTTCGGGCCGCTCACGCTCACCTGGTTTCTGACGCTCGCTGGGCTCGGCGCGTACCAGATCGTTCTGCACCCGGACGTGCTCGCGGCGATCAATCCGCTCTACGGCGTCCGATTTTTTGCGGGCAACGGAGCGACCGGCTTCCTCGTCCTCGGCTCGGTTTTCCTCGTTGTGACGGGCGGCGAGGCGCTCTACGCCGACATGGGCCACTTCGGCGTCCGCCCGATCCGCCTCGCGTGGTTCACCGTCGTTCTGCCCGCACTCGTGCTGAACTACTTCGGCCAGGGGGCGCTCCTGATCGCGAACCCAGCTGCGCGCGAGAGCCCGTTCTTCGAGATGGTCCCCGGCCCCGAAGGCGTCGTGTTCGCCGTCGTCGTCCTGGCGACGCTCGCGACGTGCATCGCGAGCCAGGCCATCATCTCAGGGACATTCTCACTCACGCGGCAGGCCGTCCAACTCGGCTATCTGCCCCGCCTCGACATCCGGCAGACGTCGAGCCGCGAGATCGGGCAGATCTACATCCCGGCCGTGAACTGGGTGCTGCTCGTCGCCTGCATCGGGCTCGTGCTCGGCTTTCGGACGTCAACGAATCTTGCGGCTGCCTACGGTGTCGGGGTGACGACGGACATGGTCTTTACGTCGATCCTGTTCGCGGTCGTCGCGCGGACGATCTGGAAGTGGTCGCTGTTGGCGGTCGTTGCGCTCGTCGGCCTCTTCCTCGTGCTCGACCTCGGCTTCTGGGGCGCGAACCTGGTCAAAATCCCGGCCGGCGGCTGGTTTCCGCTCGCCGTCGCTGCGCTCGTGTTCGTCCTCATGACGACGTGGAAGCGTGGCCGGGCCGTGCTCGCGGAGCGCCTCGAAATTGGCATGTTTCCCCTCGCAACGTTTCTCGCCGACGAGGGCGTCGGGCGGCTGGCGCGTGTGCCTGGGACGGCCGTGTTTATGGGCGGCAACCCCGACGCTGTCCCGGTGTCGCTGCTTCACACCGTCAAGCACATCAAGTGCCTCCACGAAACCGTCGTGATCCTGACGGTCCGGACCGAGGAGGTGCCACGGGTGGAGGAGGCGCACCGGATCCGGGTCGAGCCGCTCGCGCACGGCTTCTACCGCGCCATCGTGACGTACGGCTTCACCGACACGCCCGACATCCCGGCCGCGCTCGCCCTCGCCAACACGCCCGGCCTCAACGTCGCCCCGATGCACACGACGTTCTTCCTCGGCCGCGAGCGCGTGATCTCGACCCGAACGACCTCGGACATGGCGCGGTGGCGCGAGCGGTTGTTCGGGGTGATGTCGAACAACGCGCGCTCGGCGACGGCCTTCTTCGGCATCCCGGCCAACCGCGTCGTCGAGATGGGCGCACAGGTCGAGATCTAGCCCGCCGCCCCGCCAACCGGCACAAAGGGTCAGCGCAGCAGGCGCCCGACGTTGAAGCTGACGGTCGGCGTCCAGAACGTGCGCCGCGACGGGCTCTCGACGCCCGGCAGCGGCTCCAAAAGGTCCACGCGCGATGGAAACACGTGGCCCGTAAAGCCGAAGCGCAGGCTCTGGGCCGCCCGCCGCGTCCCGCCGACGGCGACGCCGAGGGCGAGCGTCGCGCCAGCGCCGAGGCGGAGACTGGCGCGGTCCAGCCCGTCGAACGGGCCCAGGCGGTCCTCGCCCGTGTCGCGGATGCCGTCGCCGTTGCGGTCGTCGAAGTACGGCCACTGCAGGGCGAGCGTCGGACCCGCGGTGAAGGCGACGAACGGCCGCACGTTGTCCTCGACGGACTGCCGGAACAGGCGCCGCTCGACTCCGACGTGGACCGGGAGCACGGCTGCGTAGCTGCGCTTCAGCGGCGTAACGGTCTCGCCGAGAAGGCCCACGAAAAACTGCTGCTCCCGCTCGTCGCGGACCGCCGACAGCGCGGACTCGAAGACGAACGAGAGGTCGTCCGTGAGGCGCGTCCGCGCCTCGGCGCCCGCCCCGAGGCCGTCCTCGGAAAGGCGCAGGGCGAGCGCGACGCTCGTCCCGAAGCGGGCCGCGGTCGTGTCGGGCAGCGGTGCCGGCTCGGCCGGCTGGGCGGCCGTCGGCCCGGCGAGCCGGACCGCGAGGCACACGGCGGCGAGCAGGCGCAGGACGGCGGACACGGCAGCGGGCACGGCGGCAGAGCGGCAGGGTACCTTTTCAACGTACGCCGCCCGCGCGGCGTGCCACTGCACCGCCCGCCCGTCAGGGCCCTCCAACGCCTGTGGACTACCGCCTGCTCATCGCGCGCCGCTACCTCGTCGGCCGGCGCCGGCTGACGCTCATCTCGGTCATCACGGGCGTCTCGGTCGCCGGCGTCGCCGTCGGCGTCGCCGCACTCGTGGTCGTGCTGAGCGTGATGAACGGCTTTTTCGACGTCGTCCGCGACCTGCTCGTGAGCTACGACCCGCACGTGCGCATTGAGGCGTCGGGCGGCGGCGGGCTGTCGCGGCCCGACACACTCGCAGCGCTCGCGCGCCTCGACGACGGCGTGGTCTCAGCGACGCCGTTCGTCGAGGGCCAGGCGCTCCTGACGACCGAGGGGGCCGGCACGCTCAACCAGGTCGTGACCGTCCGCGGCGTGGACCCGGGCGCGCTCGATGCGACGGTCGGCGCGGCCATCCGCGACGGGGCCTTCGACCTCACGCGGCGCGGGTCCGAGGCCGGCATCGTCGTCGGCGGTGCCTTGGCGACGCGCACGGGCACGTTTGCGGCCTCGCCGCCCGGCTCGCCCGCGCGCGTTGCGGGCAGCCGCGTGACCCTTCTCTCGGGCGTCGCGCTGGAACAGGCGCTCGCGCTGTACCCGTTCGGCCTGCCGGACCAGCGCGCGTTCACTGTCCGCGGCACGTACGAGCTTGAGCCGACCTACGACCAGACGCACGTCTTCGTCGCCCTCGCCGACGCTCAGCAGATCTTCCGTCTGGGCGGGACCGTCTCGGGCGTCGACGTGCGCCTCGCCGACCTCGACCGCGCCCCGGCCGTCGCCGAGGCCCTCCGCGAGCGCCTCGATGCCGCGGCGCCAGGACGGTTTACGGTTCAGACGTGGGCCGATCTCCAGGGCTCGCTCTACGGCGTCATGCGGGCCGAAAAGTGGGCCGCGTCCGCGATTCTGCTGCTCATCGTCGTCGTCGCCGCGTTTACGATCGTCGGCGCGCTCACCATGATCGTGATCGAGAAGCAGCGCGACCTCGGCGCGCTCCAGGCCATGGGCGCCTCCCGAGCGGACGTGCAGCGCATCTTCCTGCTCGAAGGCTTCCTCGTCGGCGGCATCGGAACGGGCATCGGGCTCGTCCTCGGCCTCGGGCTCGCGTTCGCCCAGAAGGCGTTCGGCTTCGCCAAGCTCGCCGACCCTGGCCAGTTCGTCATCGACGCCTATCCGGTCTCCGTCCGCCCGTTCGACGTCGCGCTCATCGCCGTCGTCGCCGTCGGACTGTGCGCCGTTGCGGCGTTGTATCCGGCCTCGCGGGCCGCGCGCGTCGATCCGGCTCGGGCGGTTCAGGGCGCCTGACCGACGCTCAGGGCGTGACCTCGACAACCGTCGCGGGGCTCTCGTTGCCCGCACGGTCAACGGCCGACACGGCAACGGCGTCGATGCCGGTGGGGACGGCGTGCGTGCGGGCGCCGCCGGGGGCGATCTGCCAGTTCCACAGCCCGCTGCGGCGCATCCGGACGACCCAGTGCCGGACGGTCTCGCCCGCGCGCGGCGCGACGGTCACCTCGCGGCCCGAGCGGCGCTCCTCGACGCTGACGCGCGGGGCGGGCGGCGGGGCCGCATCCAGCCACGGCGACGGTGGCACGAGGGCTGGCTCGCCGTAGACCGCCTCCGCGAGTTCGCCTCCGAGCGCACGGCTCGCGACGAGCGATTTGAAGCTGTAGTGCACCGTCCCCGTCGACACGCCCGACGTGCGCGTGGACTCGACCTGCCCGACGATCTCGGCCGGCCGCCACGTGCCCACGTCGGGCATCGTGCGGCTGTCGAACAGACCCGGCCAGAGGTGGCGGCCCTGCGTGTTCTCCGAGCCCCACCAGCCCAGCAGGCGGTCGAAGCCCTGCCCGCGGCTGTCGCGGGACCAGTACAGCTGAGGCGCGATGTAGTCCAGCCAGCCCTCGCGCAGCCACAGCCGCGCGTCGGCATAGAGGCCCTCGTAGGCGTCGAAGCCCGTGATGCCTGCCGGCGAGCCGGGCCGCCAGATGCCGAACGGGCTCAGCCCGAGCAGCACGTCGGGCCGAGCCGCCCGTACGTCGCCGTAGAGCCGCTCCACGAACCGGTTCACGTTCTGGCGCCGCCAGTCGGCCCGGCCGAGGGTTTCGCCGCGCGCTTGAGCTGCACGGTAGCTCGTCCCGTCGGGAAAGTCTGACCCGGCGACCGGGTACGGGTAGAAGTAGTCGTCGAGGTGGAGGCCGTCGATGTCGTAGCGCGTCACCAAGTCCCGGAGGACGGCGAGCGAATGGTCCACGGCCGCCGGCTGGCCCGGGTCGAGCCACGTCAGATCGCCGTACTGCACCGTCCACTCGGGGTGCGTCCGCGTGACGTGCGTCTCGGCGTGCCGCCCGACACCCGGCATGGACGCGCGGAACGGGTTAGCCCACGCGTGGAGCTGGAGCCCGCGCGCGTGCGCCTCGGCCACGGCGAAGGCGAGCGGGTCGTACCCGGGGTCCTCGCCCTCGCGGCCCGTCAGGTACGCCGACCACGGCTCCAGACTGGACGCGTACAGCGCATCCGCTGCCGGCCGCACCTGCAACACGACGGCGTTGAGCCCGATTTCGACCGCGCGGTCCAGAATCCCGATCAGCTCGGCCTGCTGCCGCTCGG